>JALYXJ010000348.1 GCA_030947165.1 Gemmatimonadota bacterium | reverse complement strand
CTGGGGGGCGCGGTCCGCTTCTCCACGGCGGCACGTGACGCGGGCGTCGTGGCGCTGATCGGCGCGGAGATCACGGTGGCCGTCGGGGGAGCGGAAGATGACGCCCAGCTGCTCACGCACCTGCCGCTCCTGGCCGAATCGGTCGAGGGATACGCCAATCTCAGCACGCTCATCACCCATGCACGTCGCGACCGCCCTCGGGGTCAGCCCCATGTCACGCTGGAGGAGCTGTCGTCGCACACCGCCGGCCTGTTCGCGCTCACCGGCTGCCCGCGCGGGTGGGTCGCGTCGATCGCCGCGCGCGGCGAGCTGGATGCGGCGTGCGAGGCGGCGGCGACGCTGCTCGATCTCTTCGATCGCCGGGTGGCGATCGAGTGCTGGGATCACGGCCTGCCCGAAGAGCGCGACACGACGCGCCGACTCATTGACGTCGCCCGCGCGCTCGACGTGCCGTGGGTCGTGACCAACGACGTGCACTACGCCCGCGCGCGCGACCGCATCGTGCACGATGTGCTGTCGTGCCTCCGCCACGACCAGACGCTCGATACGATGGGCACGCGCCTCCGCCCGAACGGCGAGTGGTACCTCAAGGGCGCGGCGCAGATCGCGCGGCGATGGCGCAGCCACCTCGAGGGGGTGCGCGCCACGCTCGACATCGCCGAGCGCTGCACCTTCCGTCTCGAGGAGCTGAGCCCCACGCTGCCCGCCTTTCCCCTACCCGCCGGGGTGAGCGAGGACGAATACCTCGCGCGTCTCGTGGAGCAGGGCGCGAACGAGCGGTGGGGACCGCCGGGCACGGCCCGGCGCACGACGCAGCACGACGCGCAGCTCGCGCACGAGCTCCAGCTCATCGCGCGGCTCGGCCTGGCCGGCTACTTCCTCATCGTGTGGGACATCGTCCGCTTCGCGCGGCGCGACGGCATCCTCTGTCAGGGGCGAGGCTCGGCCGCCAACTCCGCCGTCTGCTACTGCCTCGACATCACTCCCGTGGATCCCATCCGGCTCGGCCTTCTGTTCGAGCGGTTCCTCAGCGACGAGCGCACCGGGGCGCCCGACATCGACATCGACTTCGCGCACCGCGAGCGTGAGCGCGTGCTCCAGTATGTATACGAGCGCTACGGGCGCGACCATGCGGCGATGGTGTGCGAGCAGATCACCTATCGCGGCAAGAGCGCCGTGCGCGACGCGGCACGCGTGCTCGGCTTCAGCGTGGAGCAGGCCGACGCCCTCTCCACGTTGAGCGACCGCTTCTCGGCGCGCGCCACGGCGGAGGCATTGCGCGCCACGCCGGAGGACGCGGCGGCGAGCGATGCGGCCGTCGCCACCGCGTTGAGCAGCACGATGGTGCCCGGCACCGAGGCGAACACGCGCTCGCGCGCCGAGAAGGAGAAGGCGAAGCAGGTCGCGCGTCCCATGACCTCGGCCGACCGCCCCAAGCCCAACGCGGCCTACGAGCCCTATGGCAGCCCGAGCGCGCAGAGCTCCGGGGCCCGCGATCTGACAGCCATCCCCAAGGCGCTGCATGCGGCGAGCTCGCGTGGCAACCGATGGGAAGATCCGCACGCCTCCGACGATCACACCGAGCGCCGGAATCCCACCACCGCGCTGCGTCCTACGGACGGAATCAGCATCGTCGAGCGCGCGGGGCTGGATCCGAAGGACCGCCGCGTACGCGCGCTCGCCGAAGTCGTGGAGGGGCTGCACCAGATCCCGCGGCATCGCTCCATCCACGTCGGCGGCTTCGTGCTCACGGCTGAGCCGCTTTATACCGTGGTGCCCATCGAGCCCGCGAGCATGCCGGGCCGCACGGTGATCCAGTGGGAGAAGGACGATCTCGATGCCGCCGGGCTCGTGAAGATCGACCTGCTCGGGCTCGGCATGCTGACCCTGATCCAGGACTGCATCCTCTACGTGCGGCACACGCGCGGCGTGACGGTCGATCTCGCGACGCTCCCGATGGACGACCAGGCCGTGTACGACGATCTCTGCGCCGCGGACACGATCGGCATCTTCCAGGTGGAGAGCCGCGCGCAGATGAATACTCTTCCGCGGTTGAAACCGCGGAAGTTCTATGATCTGGTGATCGAAGTGGCGATCATCCGGCCCGGCCCCATCCAGGGCGACATGGTGCACCCGTATCTCCGCCGTCGAGCGGGCGAGGAGGAGGTCACGTACCCGCATCCGTCGCTGGCACCGATTCTCAAACGAACGCTCGGCGTCCCGCTCTTTCAGGAGCAGGGGATGCAGGTGGCGATCGCCGCCGCGGGGTTCACCCCGGGCGAGGCCGACGTGCTGCGCCGCGCGATGGGACACAAGCGCAGCCGCGAGCGGATGGCGGCGATCTGCCAGAAGATGCTCGACGGCATGGCGGCGAACGGGATCGCGCCCGACATCGCGCAGCGAATCTTCAACCAGATCAACGGCTTCGCCGACTACGGCTTTCCCGAGAGCCACGCGGCGAGCTTCGCCCTGCTCGTGTATGCCTCGGCGTACCTCAAGCACTACTACGCGCCGGAGTTCACGGCGGCGATCCTCAACGCGCAGCCGATGGGCTTCTACGCGCCGGGCACGCTCGTGGAGGATGCGCGGCGGCACGGCGTGGAAGTGCGTCCGGCGGACCTCACCCGCTCGCGGTGGGACGCGACGCTCGAGCCGCGTGATGAGCAGGTACGGGTCCTCGCAGCTGGCAAATCAAAGGCGCCGGCCGTGCGGCTCGGCGTGCGTAGCGTGCGCGGGCTCGGCGCCACAGCGCGCGACAAGCTGGAGCAGGCGCTCACCGACCGCCCCTTCACGTCGATCGAGGACGTGGTGCAGCGGGCGGGGCTCGACCGGCGTGGGCTGCGCCATCTCGCCGAAGCGGGCGCGCTCGACGGCCTGCTGCCGCACGAGCCCGACCTGCGGAAGCGACGCGCCGCGCTGTGGGCCGTGCTCGAGGCCGCACGTGGCGACGCGGGACCACTCGCGCCGCGTCATGCCTCGAATGACGCGAGTGGGTCGTCCACGAC
>JALYXJ010000033.1 GCA_030947165.1 Gemmatimonadota bacterium | reverse complement strand
GGTCAAGATCGTCGCGTCCATCCCGAATGCCGGCAACACGCTCGTCGGCGGGCTGTTCGCCGAGGGGCGCGTGTCGAGCGAGGCGCGCACGGTACCGATGGTGGCGCAGAGCGCCGTGGACGAGCGTGGGCTCCGCCCCACGGTGGTCCGCCTGCGCGGCGGCAAGATCGAAAAGGTGGAAGTGGGATTGGGCATTCGTGACGCGGCCGACGAGACGGTGGAAATCAGCTCGGGGCTGACGCCGGGCGACACCGTGCTCCTCGGTGCTGCCCGTGGCATCTCGCCGGGCACACCGGTCAAGGTCTCCTCGCCCACCGACGTCAAGAAGTAGCCTCCCCTCACGGGCACATTTCAATGTTCATCTCGGATTTCGCGATCAAGAAGCCGCTCATCACCGTGGTCTGCATGGTCACGCTGGTGGTGTTCGGCCTGTTCGCGCTGCTCAAGCTCAAGACCGACGAGTTTCCCGACGTCGCGCCACCGGTCGTCACGGTCGGCATCCCATATCCCGGCGCATCGCCGGAAGGCGTGGAGAAGGAGATCCTCGATCCGATCGAGGAGCAGATCTCCTCGATCAGCGGCGTCAAGCATGTGTATGGCAAGGCGTACGACGGCTACGGCTTCATCATGGTCGAGTTCCAGTTCGGCAAGGACCTGATGGAGGCGACGCAGGATCTGCGAGACGCCATCTCGGCCAAGCGCGCCGACCTGCCGACGGAGATGAAGGAGCCGATCATCCAGAAGTTCAACGACACGGACCGGCCGATCGTCTCGCTGGCGCTGTCGTCGAGCACGTTGTCGCAGGCCGAGCTCACCCGACTCGCCGATCCGACGATCACGCGCGAGCTGCGCTCCATTCCCGGCGTGGCTGAAGTGGCGGTCTCGGGCAAGGTGGAGCGGGAGCTGACGGTGGAGCTGCGGCCCGGTGACATGCAGGCCGCCGGCGTGAGCGTGGGGCAGGTGGTGCAGGCCCTTCAGCTTCAGAACCTCGCGGCGCCGGTCGGCCGCGTGGTCGGCGACATGGACGAGCGTTCGATCCGACTGAAGGGTCGTCTGGAGAATCCGCAGGAGTTCAGCCAGCTCGTGGTGGCCGAGCGGAATGGTCAGACCATCCGGCTCGGACAGATCGCAAACGTCCGTGACGGCACCGAAGAGCCGCGCACGCTCGCGCTGTACAACGATCGCGAGGCGGTCGGCGTCGACGTCAAGAAGTCGAAAGGCTACAGCACGACCGACGTCTCGGACAAGGTTCGCGCACGCGTCGCGCAGCTCCAGCCGACGCTTGGCAAGGGCACGAAGCTCGAGTTGGTGAAGGACTCCGGCGTTCGCGTGAGCCACGCCGTGCGAAACGTGGAAGAGGCGCTGATCGAGGGAGCGCTGCTCACGGTGCTCGTGGTGTTCCTCTTCCTCAACTCGTGGCGCTCGACGGTGATCACGGGGCTCGCCCTGCCCGTGTCCGTGCTCGCGAGCTTCATCGCCGTATGGGTGATGGGCTTCAAGCTCGAGACGATGTCGCTGCTGGGCCTCTCGCTGGCGATCGGCATCCTGATCGACGACGCCATCGTGGTGCGCGAGAACATCGTGCGCCATGTCGAGATGGGAAAGGACCACTACACGGCGGCGCGTGAGGGGACGGACGAGATCGGCCTGGCCGTCGCGGCAACGACGTTCTCGATCCTCGCAGTGTTCTTCCCGATCGGCTTCATGCCGGGCGTGGGCGGGCAGTGGTTCAAGCCGTTCGCGCTCACGATCGCATGCTCGGTGCTGGTGTCGCTGTTCGTGTCCTTCTCGCTCGACCCGATGCTCTCGGCCTACTGGCCCGACCCGCATCTGACGGAAGACAAGAAGCCCTGGATCACGAAGCGGCTCGACACGTTCAATCACTGGTTCAACCGGCAGGCGCACAACTACCGCGACGTCATCGCGTGGGCGCTCGACCACCGGTCGGCCATGATCGCCCTGGCGCTCGGCACCTTCTTCGCCTCGTTCACGCTGTTCACGGGCGGGCTCACCGGCCTGTTCGCGGCGTTCATCGGACTGGGCGTGCTGGTGTGGTCGCTGACCACGACGCGACTGGGACGGGCGCAGAAGATCGCCGTCGCGATCGCCGGCGTCGTCCTGTTCGTCGTCCTGCCGAAGCTCGTCGCCAAGGCGGTCGAGACGAACCCTGGGCTGGCCCTGCGTCCCGTGGGTGTGGGGTTCTTCCCGGTGGACGACCGCGCGGAACTGATCATCGCGATCGAGACGCCGCCCGGCTCGAACATGGCGTACACGCGACTGAAGGCCCAGGAGGCGGCGCGCATCACGCGCGCGCATCCCGAAGTGCTGTACACCTACACGACCCTCGGCGGTGGCGCGTCGGGCACGGTGGACGTGGGCAACATCTACGTCCGCATGAAGCCCAAGAGCGAGCGGGCCGCGAGTGCGGAGGACTTCGCGACGCGGCTGCGCAGCGAGATGAAGAACGTGGCGGGGGTGACGCTCGCCGTGTTCACGAGCGACTTCGGCGGGGGGCAGAAGCAGCTCCAGTTCCAGCTCCGCGGCAACGACCTGGCCGCGCTGAACCAGGCCGCCGACACGGTGATGGAAGTCGTGCGCACCACCAAGGGCGCGGTGGATCTCGGCCTCTCGACCAAGGGCCAGAAGCCGGAGCTGGAAGTGGATCTGAACCGCGGAGTCGCCGGCACGCTCGGCGTCACCGTGGGACAGGTCGCGCAATCACTCCGGCCGGCGTTTGCCGGCATCGAAGCGGGCGACTGGCAGGATCCGTCGGGCGAGATGCGCAAGGTGCAGGTCCGGCTCACGCCGGAGTCGCGCCGCAATGCGGATGACCTCCGGCAGCTTCCGCTGGTCGTCGCTGGTCCGAACGGTGCGCCGAGCACGCTGCCGCTCGGTCAGGTGGCAACGATCACCCAGGGCACCGGTCCGGCGATCATCGACCACCTCGATCGTGATCTCGTCGTCTCGGTGCAGGCCAACGTATCCGGCCGTGCCACCGGTGACGTGACGAGCGAGGTGAACGCGAAGCTCGCGAAGATGACCTTCCCACCCGGCGTGCAGCTCACGCTCGGCGGCGACGCGCAGGCGCAGCAGGAGGTGTTCGGCCAGATCTTCTTCGCCCTCGGCATCGCGGTCATGCTGATGTACCTCATCCTGGTCGTGCAGTTCGGGTCGTTCCTCGATCCCCTCGCGATCCTGATGTCGCTGCCGCTATCGCTGATCGGCGTGCTGCTCGCGCTGTCGCTGTCGGGATTCACCGTGAACCTGATGTCGCTCATCGGCGTCATCCTGCTCATGGGCATCGTGGCGAAGAACGCCATTCTGCTCATCGACTTCGCCAAGTGGGCGCGCGAGAAGGACGGCAAGCCGCTGCGCGAGGCGCTCATCGAGGCGGGGGCGATTCGCCTGCGGCCGATTCTCATGACGACGTTCGCCCTGATCGCCGGCATGATCCCTGTGGCGCTCGGCCGTGGCGAAGGCGCGCAATTTCGCGCGCCGCTCGGCGTGGCGATCATCGGCGGCGTGCTCACCAGCACACTGCTCACGCTGCTGGTGATCCCGACGTTCTACGAGGTGATGGACGAATGGCGTCACTGGCTGGCCGCCCGCTTCGGCTTCACGCCGCCGATGACGGCCGAGCATCCGGTGCCGCGTCATGCGGTGCCGGCCATCGGTGATTGACGTGACCGGGCCGGTGTCTTCGAGCGATCCGCGCGCCGTTCGGCGCGCGGCGCTCCGGCGGGCCACGCTGCACCTGGTCGCCGGCGTCGTCGCACTTGACGCCGTGGCGTTGGCGATCTACTACCTGGGCGGCGTCGACCGCGCAGCCGTCAGCACGCGCCAGATGTTCGTCGTGATCTGGACCGTGGCAACGGCGATCACGGTGGCGGTGCTGCTGAAACGGGTGCGGAC
>JALYXJ010000016.1 GCA_030947165.1 Gemmatimonadota bacterium | reverse complement strand
GGGCCGTACTCCGGCGGAAACCTGTAGCCCTTGCTCCGATAGTAGGCAGCCGTCGCTCCGGTGGGAGCCACGCCGAGCGCGTTGACGCCGATGACCTGTTTCGTCACCGGGTTGTAGATCAGCGCCTGCGTCTCGCCACCGCAGGAGAGCGTGTCCCACATGGTGCACCCGGCGGCCAGCATGGCGGCTGCGGCATCCACCGCGTTGCCGCCCTTCGCGAAGATGAGCGAGCCGGCCGTGGCGGAGAGTGGCTTGCCGGTGATGGCGAGCCAATGCGACGCATGCAGTGGGGGCTTGGCGGT
Organism: Gemmatimonadota bacterium; assembly: GCA_030947165.1. Next base: position 3,904 of record JALYXJ010000016.1, on the reverse strand, counting down.
CGGTGCGAGTCGAGGATCCGGCGCCTGGACTGCCTGCTGCGCAGCCCGTCCGGCCCGAATCTGCGCCGAGAGCGCAAGTGGTGTGGCGATGAGCACGGCGGCGGCGAGGCGGAGACGAAAGAGGTTTGGCATGCCTTTAACATGCGGGCCAAGGCGGTGGCTCGCCATCGACCACGGCTGCCTGCATCTTTCGGCGATGAGCCAACAGCTGTCGCCATGAGGGCGATCCGCGTCCACGAGTTCGGTGAGCCCGAGGTGATGCGGCTGGAGACAGTCGAGGAGGCGCGCCCGGGGCCCAGCGAAGCGCTCGTCCGTCTGGATGCCGCCGGCGTGAACTTCATCGACGTCTACTTCCGGAAGGGGCTCTACAAGACGACGCTGCCGTTCACCCCAGGCAGCGAGGGAGCGGGCACCGTCGTCGCTGTCGGCGACGGTGTTACCACGACACGGGTCGGCGACCGGGTCGCGTCGACGAATTTCGCCGGATCCTACGCCGAGCTCTCGCTGGCGCGCGCCGATCGGCTCGTGAGTCTTCCGGAAAACGTGAGCGGTCGCGATGGCGCGGCAGGGATGCTTCAGGGAATGACGGCGCACTACCTCACGACGACGACCTACGCGCTCGAGGCGGGTCAACGGTGTCTCGTGCACGCGGCGGCCGGGGGCGTCGGCCTGCTGCTCTCCCAGATGGCCAGTCGCATTGGTTGCACGGTCATCGGCACCGTCGGCACGGAGGAGAAGGCCGAGCTCGCTCGAGCCGCCGGATGCTCGGACACGATCCTGTACACCAGGCAGGATTTCGTCGCCGAGGTGAAGCGCATCACCAACGGCGCCGGCGTTCACGTCGTGTACGATTCGGTCGGCGCCACGACCTTTCTCAAGTCCCTCGACTGCCTCGTGCCGCGCGGCCTGCTGGCGCTGTTCGGACAGAGTAGCGGGCCGGTCGCCCCACTCGATCCGCAGCTCCTGAATCAGAAGGGCTCGCTCTTCCTCACCCGCCCGACGCTCGCGAACTACATCGCCACCGCGGAGGAGCTTCGCTGGCGCGCCGGAAAAGTACTCGGCTGGATCGCCGACGGATCATTGCGCCTTCGCGTCGACCGCGAGGTTCCACTCGCGCACGCGTCGGAGGCGCACCGCGCGCTCGAGGGACGACGAACCACCGGGAAGGTGTTGCTGGTGCCATGAGAAAGTTGCTGCTGTCCTGAATAGAGTCACGAGTCCTCCGCTCGGGACGGCACTACCGCCGAATCCGTGTCGAGCAACTGCGTCATCTGTACTGAGTCAGTCAGAAGTCGAGGATTGCAGTCGAGTTCTGGTGAAGCCGACTCGACCCGCATCCTGGATCGCCGATTACCGATGACAGACAACGTGGGTGTCGCAATTCCGATCCGGCGGTTGTGACTTCATGGTGGAGAACTGATGACTCGACTGATTGCCGGCTTCGCCGTTCCGAACCGAGTCATGAGGGTCTCCACCTTCGGCCGAGCCCGCACCCCGTTACCCTGCGCCCTCCGCGTGCGTCCCTGATCGATGCGCCGCTCTCTCGGAATCCTGCTCTCGCTCATGTGCGGCGCCTGCGCGCGCCAGCGCGTCGCCACCCTCCCCGTTCCTCAAGCGCCCTCGCCGGCGCAGCGCGTGGTGCTCGCCGGGGCGCCCACGACGCTCGGACGGGCGGCGGTGTCGGCGACGGAGACGGTGAACTACATCCTCGCGCGGGGCATGGCGATTCCCGTCGCGGGGATGACAGTGGACCAGCTCCAGGACACGTTTGACGAAGGACGCAGCAGCGGCCGCGTGCACCGGGCGCTGGACATCCTGGCACCGCGCGGCACGCCGGTTCTCGCCGCCGACAGCGGACGCATCCTGCGTGTGAAGTTCAACTCGCTCGGCGGGAACACGATCTACGCCACCGATCCCCTCGGGCGCGTCGTGTATTACTATGCGCATCTGGACGCCTATCGGTCGGGACTGGCCGAAGGTGCGGCGGTGGCGCGAGGAGATACGCTCGGCTTCGTCGGGACAACCGGCAACGCGCCGAAGGACACGCCGCACCTGCATTTCCAGGTCATGCGCATGCCGCCCGACGGCAAGTACTGGGACGGCGAGGCGATCAACCCGTACCCGCTCTTTCTCCTCACGCACCACGCGGCCAGCAATGACTCTCTCGTCCAAGGAACGCGCTGAGCTGCGCGGCGAAGCGCATCACCTCACGCCGGCCGTGCACGTGGGACATCAGGGCCTCACCGACACCGTGCTCCAGGCGCTCGACGACGCGCTGCGCACCCGCGAGCTCGTGAAGGTGGCACTCGCCCGGACCACCGACGTCTCGGCGAAGGACGCCGCCCACGAGCTGGCCGAAAAGCTCGGTGCCGATGTCGTTCAGACGATCGGGCGGACGTGCACGCTGTTCCGCGAGAATCCGGAGCTGAAGCGGAAAGCGGGGTCGCCGCCGCCGTGGAGAGAATGAAAACTGGTGAATGGTGAATGGAGCCAAGCCCCATTGCCAATACTGCTCGCCTCTCACCTCTCACCTCTCACTGCCGCCAGGATCCGCCACGGCGTGAGCGGGATCTCACTCACCTCCGCCTGCAGGGCGTCGCTGACCGCGTCGGCAATCGCCGGTGCAGTCGGAATGATCGGCGCCTCGGCGATTCCCCGCGCCCCCGTGTGATTCGCCACGGTGTCGGCACTCTCCACGAAGAACGCGTCGATCTCCGGCGTGTCCGCCATCGTCGGGATCTTGTAATCGTGCGTGGTGGGGTTCATCACGAGGCCGAGGGACGCGTCGAGCACTCGCTCCTCGAACAGGGCGTAGCCCATCCCCATGAGGATCCCGCCCTCGAGCTGACTCTCGGCGAGAGTGGGATTGATGATCCGGCCGGAGTCGTGCGCACTCGTGATGTGCAGCACCCGCACGTGTCCGGTCTCGATGTTCACCTCGACTTCGGCGAACTGTGCCGCGAACGCGCAGATCGCCGTCTCGGGTGGATTCGCGCCGCGGCTGCCCTCGCCGATGATCATCACGTCGCCGAGCTTGCGACCGATCTGCAGCAACGTCATCGTGCGGTCGTCATCGCGCACGCGCACCGTGCTGTCGCTCATGCTGAGACGCGCGACGTCGACGTCGAGCAGCTCGGCCGCGGCCTCCAGCAGTCGCGCGCGTGCCTGGATCGCCGCGACGCGCACCGCGGGGCCCACCGACGCCGTGGTGATGGAGCCCCAGGAGTTGCCCGCGTACGGCGTCCGCTCCGTGTCGCCAAGCACCGTGCGCACGTCGCCGAGCCTGGCGCCGAGTGATTCGGCGGCGATCTGCGCCAAGATCGTGCGTGCCCCGGTGCCGAGGTCCTGCGTTCCCGTGAGCACGTCGATCGTGCCATCGGGATTCACGCGCACCGTGGCATAGGCCGGCGGCCCTCCACCGGCGCCCCATATCTGGGACGCCATTCCCACGCCGCGGCGCAGCGCACCGCCATGGGTGCGTGAGGCGGCCGCTTCGACCCGACGATGCGTCCACCGGAAGCGCTCCGCTCCCTCGTCATAACAGCGGTCGAGATGCTTGGCCGAGTAGCGCCTGCCTTTGTCCTGATCGCGCTCGGCGTAGTTCTTCCGCCGGAGCGCCAGCGAATCCATGCCGAGCGCTCCTGCCAGCGCGTCCATCGCGCGCTCGAGAGCGAATGCGCCCTCCACGTGACCGGGTGCGCGGAAGGAATCCATCGCCCCCGTGTTGAGAAACACGAACCGCTCGCTCGTGCGCACGTTCGCGCACTGATAGAGCTCGTGGTAGATCTTCGCGGGGCTCGCGAACCAGCCGCTGTAGCCGTAGGCGATGGTGACGTCGGCCGAGATGGCGACGAGCGTGCCGTCGCGGCGAGCAGCGAGAGTCACGCGCTGGATCGTGGCGGGG
>JALYXJ010000007.1 GCA_030947165.1 Gemmatimonadota bacterium | reverse complement strand
ACCCGCCAGTGCGCGCGCAGCGTGGTGCCCTGAAACAGGCCGAGCGTCGTCTCCGAGTTACCAACGTCGAAGGTCAGGAGCATGCGAGCGGTGCGGCGAAGGTGAGGGAGCCGGTGCGATGGGAGGTGATCCGGCCGTCCGCGCCGGCGACGAGGAGCTCGCCGTCGGCCGAGATGCCCATCACGGTCCCGGCAGCTGGCGACGTGACGACGCGATCGCGCGCGATGTCGCGCTCTCGCCACCGCCCGAGCTCGTCGGCGCCAAGGTGGCGGGTGGCGATTGCCGCCGCACGGAGTGCCGGGACCACGCAGTCGAGCGCCTGGAGCCGCGTGACGCCCAACGCGAGACCGATCCCGGTGCGCACGTCGGGCGCGATGACGTTGAGGCCGAACCCGATCGCCACCCAGTCAGGGGCGGTTCCGCGCCACCGAGTCTCGATGAGAATGCCGGCGAGCTTGCGCTCCCCGACGTAGAGATCATTGGGCCACTTGACCCCCACACGGTCCCCCGCGAGGGCGTCGAGCGACTCGGCGGCGTACAGTCCGCAGCGGAGCGACAGCACGTCGAGCGATCGGGCATCCATGGGCCGCTCGATCAGCGTGAGCCAGAGCCCCGCGCCAGGTGCCGAGGCCCAGCGCCGACCGTGCCGCGCGCGCCCGGCCGTCTGCTCATCGGCGACGATGAGGGTGCCGGAGGGCGCGTCAGGCGCAATCGCGTGCGCCACGTCGAGTGTCGAGCCGACCTCCTGAAACAGCTCGACACGCGGCAGGGCCAGCCGTCGCGCCAGGTCGACCGCGGTTGCTCCGTCGATCCGCGCCGAGCGGGTGTCAGCGAAAGACAAGGAAGTACACGACGGCGAGCACGACGCGATACCAGCCGAACGCCGCGAAGTCGTGCTTCTTGATGTAGCCGAGGAACGACTTGATGGCGACGATCGCGGTCAGGAAGCTCACGACGAATCCGACGGCCAGCACCCCGTAGTTGCCGGCAAGGGCCGCACGGCCTTTCACGAGCTCCAGGCCCGTCGCCGCCAGCATGGTCGGCACGGCGAGCATGAACGAGAACTCCACGATCGTGCGCTTGGACACGCCGATCAGCGATCCACCGACGATCGTCGCCGCCGAGCGCGAGACCCCCGGAATCACCGCGATCGCCTGGAAGAGCCCGATGAGGAACGCCTTGCGGTACGTGATCTCCGAGAAGTCCACGTCGTTCGTGTCCTTCAGACGCCAGCGCTCGAAGAGGATCAGCACGATGCCACCGATCAACAGCGCCGCCAGGACGACGTTCACGTTGCCGAGCAGGTAGCTCTTGATCGCCTTGTACACGGTGAGGCCGATCACCCCCGTCGGGATCACGGCCACGACGAGCTTCTTGAGCACGTCCCAGTTCCAGAACTTCGACCAGTAGAGCACCACGACGGACAGAATGGCACCGAGCTGGATGATGATTTCGAAGCTCTTCACGAACTCCGACTCGGCGAGGTGCAGCAGGTGGCTCGCCAGGATGAGGTGCGCAGTCGAGGAGATCGGCAGGAACTCCGTGATCCCTTCGACGATACCGAGGATGATCGCGTGGAGAAGCGACATGCAGGCGACGATGGTCCGAGTGGAGAGCGAGGTGCGGGCGCCCTAAGTTAGCGCGCACGCGACAATCTGCCTGAGGTGCGGCTGACGGCGCTACGCCTTCGCCCCCTGGAGCGACCGGGTATAGAAGCGTTCGTACTGCTCCACCACCTCGTCCATGCCGAAACGCGCGCGCGCGTCGGCCGCGGCCAGCGTGCTGGCGGCGTGCCAGCGTTCCGCGTCGCTCAGCAGCGCAATCGCGGCGCGTGCCATGCCGTCCACATCCCCCACCGGGCAGAGCGCGCCGGTCTCGCCGTCTCGCACCACCTCCGGGAGGCCACCGGCCCGCGCTCCGATCACCGGCACGCCGGTGGCCAGCGCCTCGAGTGCGCTGAGGCCGAACGATTCGCTCTGCGTGGGCAGCAGGAAGAGATCCGCGCTCGCCAGCAGCGGGGCCACCGACTCGATCTTGCCGAGGAAGGAGATGCTGTCGGAGACGCCCAGGCGGCGGGCCTCGAGCTCGGCCTCTACCCGGTCCGGCCCGTCACCCACCATCACGAGCACGCTCGGAATTTCGCGTGTGACATGCGCGAAGATTCCGACGACGTCCTTCACCCGCTTCACGGGCCGGAAGTTGGAGACGTGCATCAACACCTTGCGGCCGCTCGCCTGTTCCTTGAGCTGCGGCGCGTAGCGGGCGCGGTCGTAGACCTTGGGATCGATGAAGTTCGGGATGACCTCGATGCGGCAGCCGGTGCAGCCGAACGCGTTCTGCGTTTCGGTGCGAAGGAACTGCGAGACGGCGGTAAGACCATCCGACTTCTCGATCGAGAACTTCGTGATGGCGAAGAAGGACGGATCCTGCCCCACGATCGTGATGTCCGTCCCATGCAGCGTGGTGAGGACCTTGATGTCGGGCCGCGTGGTCGTGAGCATCTCACGCGCGATCCAGGCGCTCGTGGCGTGTGGAATCGCGTAGTGGACGTGCAGCAGGTCGAGCTTGTGCGCGAGCACCACCTCGTGCATCCGGACAGCCAGCGCGAGATCGTAGGGCGGATACTCGAACAACGGGTACCGGCCGACGTCCACTTCGTGGAAGAAGATGCGCGGCAGGAAGGACGGCAGCCGGAACGGCTGCTGGTAGGTGATGAAGTGGATCTCGTGGCCGCGCTGCGCGAGCGCGATCCCGAGCTCCGTGGCCACCGCGCCGGAGCCACCGTAGGTCGGATAGCAGGTGATGCCGATCTTCATGCGTCCGCTCCACGCCACCAGTCGGCGAGGGCCTGCTCGTCTCGCGCGTGCTCGATCCGGGTCACGTCCTCGCCGGCCAGTTGATGACGAAACCAGGTGCGCTGGCGCTTGGCGTACTGTCGCGTATCTATGATAACCCGCTCCTCGGCTGCGTCCCTGGTGAGCTGCGGCTCGTCCGGCCCATTCCCATGGTCCATCGCACGAACCGTCAGATACCCCGTGGCGTTCCACGCCGGCGCGTCGGGAGGCACGGTGCGCTGGAGCTCCCGCACTTCGCTCGCCCAGCCGTTGGCGAACATCGCCCGCGTCCGCTGCTCGATGAAGCCCGCGAGCCCGGCGCCTGGATCGACGACAAGATAGCGCGCCCGCCAGCGGGGCGCCGTCCGTTCCACGCGGTGCAGCTCGCTGATGCGCCGCCCCGTGAGCAGCGGGAGCTCGATGGCGCGCAACAGTTGCGTGCGGCCGAGGCCGGACCGCGAGGGGTCGAGCCGCTCGACCCATCGCCGCAGCTCGGCGACCGAGAGCGACTCGAGCTCGAGCTGCAGTGCACGGCGACGGCCGGCATCCATCGGCGGCTCCTCGAACAGCTCGCCGAACAGGGCGCGCAGGTACAGTCCCGTTCCACCCACGACGACCGGGACGAGCCCACGCGCCATGGCATCGCGCATCCAGCCGTCCGCCGCAGCCGCCCACCACGCCGCCGACGCGCGCTCCGTCGGGTCGAGCGCGTCGATCCCGTAGTGCGGAACCGCCTGTCGCTCTTCCGCCGTGGGCTTGGCCGTGCCGATGTCGAACCGGCGATAGACCTGTCGCGAGTCGGCGCTGATGACGGCGATGTTCGCCAGCCGCGACAGCCGCATGGCGGCGACGGTCTTCCCCGCCGCCGTCGGTCCGCAGATCACACGGACCAGGGGCGGCCTACTGTCGCCCAAAGCGGCGCTCGAGCTCGGGCCAGGAGAGCTGCACGATCGTGGAGCGCCCGTGCACGTCATGTGCGGGAAGGCGGGAGTCGCCGAGGGCGATGAACAGGGCGCGCATCTCGCCCGGCGACAGCTCGTCGCCTGCCTTGATTGCCGCCTTGCACGCCACGGTCGCCGCGAGGCGCTCGTGCCGCGCGTGGGCCGCGCCCTCGCGATCGCCCGCGAGCGCGGCGAGCGTCTCGCGCAGACAGCGCTCCGCGTCGAAGCGCGGATGCGGCATCGGCACGCTGTGCACGAGCAGCGTGTGTCCGCCGAACCCTTCCACCTCGAAGCCGAGCGTCGCGAGCACGTCACGATGCGCCTCGAACGCCTCCGACTCGGCTGGCGCGAGATGAAGGGTGAGCGGAAAGAGCAACCGCTGCGACGGCGCCTCGCCCCGCTCCAGCACGCCCATGAACTTCTCAT
>JALYXJ010000004.1 GCA_030947165.1 Gemmatimonadota bacterium | reverse complement strand
AATCTGAGTATGTTGCGTCGACCCTCTCATACTTCATCGCACATGGCGAATCGCCTCAAGCTACTCCACGACGCCGGCCAGTCCATCTGGCTCGACTTCATCGACCGCCGCATTCTCCGTGACGGGGAGCTGGCGCGCCGCATTCGCGAGGACGCCCTCACGGGCATGACGTCGAATCCGACGATCTTCGAGAAGGCGCTCGCTGAGGGCACCGCGTACGACGATCAGCTCCGGGGTGCACCTTCCCGCCGCACCGCGATGGAATTGTTCGAGCTGGTGGAGACCTCCGACGTCCGCGACGCCTGCGACATCTTCATGCCGGTGTACGAGGCGACGGATGGCGGCGACGGCTACGTATCGATCGAGGTCTCGCCGAGCTCGGCGAACGACTCGCACGCCACCGTCGCCGAGGCGGAGCGCCTGTGGGCGACGGTGAGCCGCCCCAACGTGATGATCAAGGTGCCGGGCACGGCGGAGGGTGCGATCGCCGTCCGGACGCTGATCGGTGCCGGGATCAACGTGAACATCACGCTGCTGTTCGCCATCGAGGCGCATCGCCGCGTCATCGAGGCGTATCTCGCCGGGCTCGAGGATCGCGTCAAGGCGGGCAAGCCGATCGATCGCATCGCGTCGGTCGCGTCGTTCTTCGTGAGCCGGGTGGACGTGGAGATCGACAAGCGGCTCGACACGTTGGCTGCCACGCTCACAGGCGCGGAGCGGGACCGCGTGCTCGGGCTGCGCGGGAAGGCGGCGATCGCCAACGCGAAGCTCGCGTACAAGCTGTTCCGCGATGAGTTCTCCACGCCGCGATGGGCCGCGCTCGTGGAGCGCGGCGCGCGCCTGCAACGTCCGCTGTGGGCGAGCACGAGCACGAAGAATCCGGCCTACCGCGACGTCCTCTACGTGGAGCAGCTCATCGGGCCCGACACGGTGGACACAATGCCGCCGGCGACGATCGAAGCGTTCCGCGACCATGGTGACATTCGTCGCACCGTCGACGCCGACCTCGCCGGCGCGCAGCGCACGATCGCCGAGCTCGCGCAGGTCGGCATCCAGATGAACGAGGTGACGGACAAGCTGCTGCGCGAAGGATTGGCCAGCTTCCAGAAGAGCTTCGACTCGCTGACCGCCGGCCTCGAGAAGAAGAGCGCCGCGCTGGGCCGCGAGATGGCGTCCGCCCGCTGAGCCGTCACCGGGGCGAGGCGGCGAGTCCTACCGCCGACCTCGCTCCGCTCCCGTCACTCCGAACCACACCCAGTGCCTTATCCGCGCACGAAGATCGTCTGCACCCTCGGCCCAGCGACCAACAGCCGCGAGACGCTGCAGAGCCTGATGGAAGCCGGGCTCAATGTCGCCCGACTCAATTTCTCCCACGGGACGCACGAACAGCACGACAAGACGGTGGCGCTGGTCCGCGCCACGGCGGCCGAGCTCAATCGTCCGATCGCGATCCTCGGAGATCTGCAGGGGCCGCGCATTCGCATCGGCGACCTCGCCGAGCCGCGCAAGGTGAAGGACGGCGAGGACATCGTGCTGGTGGCGGGCGAGAACGCCGGCCCGGGCCAGCTTCCGACCACGTACGAGCATCTGTGCGACGACGTGAAGGTCGGCGACCGCATCCTGGTGGACGACGGGTTGATCGAGCTGGTGGCGCTGGACGTCCATAAGCCCACCGTGACCGCGCGCGTGCTCCACGGCGGCACGATCAAGAGCCACAAGGGGATGAACCTGCCCGGCGTCTCCGTGAGCGCACCGTCGATCACGGACAAGGACTGGGCCGACGTCGAATTCGCCGTGGCGCACAAGCTCGAGTACCTCGCGCTCAGCTTCGTGCGTCGCGCCGCCGACATCGCCGAGCTGCGCGAGAAGATCCCGAAGGAGATGCTCGTCGTCGCCAAGATCGAGAAGGACTCGGCACTGGAAAACATCGAGAGCATCGTGCGCGCGTCGGACGCGGTGATGGTGGCGCGCGGCGACCTCGGGGTGGAGTTGCCGTTCGAGGAGGTGCCGATCGCGCAGAAGAGGATCATCTCGCTCTGCAACAAGCTCGGGCGTCCCGTGATCACGGCCACGCAGATGCTCGAGTCGATGATCACCCATCCGCGTCCCACACGCGCCGAAGCGAGCGACGTGGCCAACGCGATCCTCGACGGCACCGATGCCGTCATGCTGTCGGCGGAGACGGCGGCCGGCCACTACCCGCGGCTCGCCGTGGAGGCGATGTCGCGCATCATCCTCGAGATCGAGAAGCATCCGCGCATCGGCGGCGCCGATGACCGCGAGATCATGGAGAGCGCGGTATCCACGGAGCACGCGATCGCCGCGGCTGCCACGTCGGCGGTGCGCAGCCTGGGCGCCCCCGCACTGATCGTGTTCACGAAGAGCGGTTTCTCGGCGCGCATCGTGGCGTCGCACCGGCCGAACGTGCCGATTCTCGTGCTGACGGATCAGGAGCGCACGTATCGCCAGCTGGCGCTCGTGTGGGGAGTGATCCCCTGTCTCGTGCCGCACTGCCACACGTACGAGAGCATGGTGAAGCTCGCCCTGGATGCGGTGCGGGACCGCGATCTCGCGCGGTCGGGCGATCGCGTCGTCGTGACGGCGGGGGTGCCGTTCGACGTGCCGGGTACGACGAACCTGATGAAGGTCGAAACCGTATGACGACGGACCGCCCCGTCGCGGCGTGAAGCTCACCTTTCTCGGCACGGGCACCAGCTTTGGCGTGCCGCAGATCGGGTGTGGCTGCGCCGTGTGCCACTCACACGACCCGCGCGACCAGCGGACCCGCGTGGGGGCGGCCATCGAGACGGACGGCGGCGCGGTCATCCTCATCGACACGCCGCCGGAGCTACGCCTGCAGCTCATTCACGCCGATATCGGCCGGGTCGACGCGGTGCTGTACACGCACGGCCACGCCGATCACACGCATGGCATCGACGATCTGCGGGCCATCACGGCGCGACGTGACGTCCACCTTCCCATGTACGGATCGGCCGAGACGCTGGCCGACCTCGCGGCGAAATTCCTCTACATCTTCGACGACACGATTCGTCCGCTGCCGGGCACGAGCAAGCCGCAGGGGCGGGCGGTACCGATGGCGCCCGGTGAGACGGTCCGCGTGGCGGACGTGGACGTGACAGCCGTCGCGGTGCCGCACGGACCTGCCACGGTATTTGCGTACCGCATCGGGGCGCTGGCGTACGTCACCGATGCCAAGGCGGTGCCGTCCGACGCGGTGGAGCGGCTGCGTGGTGCGCGCGTGCTCGTGGTGAACGCGCTCTTCCGGCGCCCGCACCCGTCGCATCTCAGCCTTCCCGAGGCGATTCGCGTGGCGGAGGAGGTCGGCGCGGACCGCACGTACCTCACCCACCTCACGCACGACAACTTTCACGCCGATCTCGAAGCCGAGCTGCCCGCCGGCATCGCGCCGGCGTTCGATGGGCTCACGATCACCGTCTAACGCTCGAACTCCGATGGCGCTGCGACTCGACTACACCAACATGATGGCCCCGCCGATCGACGGCGGGATCACCGACGCCGAGTGGCGCGCGGCGGACACGCGCTTCGCCGACGCGCACGCGGCGGTGGTGGGCCTGCACGGTGAGGGCACGCTGGGCTTTCTCGATCTGCCCGACGACCGGGCGCTCCACCGGCAGACGGTTGACTACGTGGAGCGCGCGCGTCCGCCGCAGTGGAATCTGCTCGACGACGCGGCGCGCGGCGGCTTCCCGCGGCTGCATGTGCTCGACAACGTGGATCCGGCGAACATCACGGCGCTGCTCGCGCGGCTCGACCTGCGGAAGAGCCTCTTCATCGTCACGTCGAAGTCGGGCGGCACGGCGGAGACGATGGCGCAGTATCTCGTGGTTCGCGGCCGGCTGAGCGCGGAGCTGGGCGACGACACGGCAAAGGAGCGCATCGTCTTCGTGACGGACCCGACGAAGGGCGCGCTCCGGGCGATCGCCGGTGCGGAGCGCATCGCGACGCTCGACATCCCGGCGAACGTGGGCGGGCGCTTCAGCGTCCTGACGCCCGTCGGCGTCCTGCCGCCGCGCTCATGGGGATCGACACCAACGGTCTGCTCGACGGCGCGGCCGACATGCGCACGCGCTGCGCCTCGGGGAAGCTCGAGCGCAACATCGCCGGCACCTTCGCCGCACTGCAACACCTCGCCGACACCAAGGGGTGAACGCCTTCGACCAGCCGGGGGTAGAGTTGGGTAAGCAGTTCACGTTCGCCATGCTCGGCCGGGCCGACGCCGAGCAGGCTCGGCGGGAATGGAATCTG
>JALYXJ010000508.1 GCA_030947165.1 Gemmatimonadota bacterium | reverse complement strand
CGCTCGTACTGGGGCCGGTGGCCGCCCGTGCCGCCGCGGCGGGACCAGTCGGCACTGACCAGTCGGCACCGGCGGAAGGCTGGGCGCTGGTCCCAGGCATTCTCGCCCGCATCAAGGCGCCGCGCTTTCCGAAGCGCGATTTCCTCGTCACGCGATACGGAGCCGTGCCCGACGGCGCCACCGACTGCACCGCGGCGTTCCGGCGTGCCATCGCCGCCTGTCACGCCGCCGGCGGCGGGAGGGTCGTCGCACGAGGCGGCGTGTTCCTCACGGGCCCGATTCACCTGCGGAGCAAGGTCAATCTCACCGTGATGCGCGGCGCCACGCTCCGCTTCGTGCGCGAGCCCGCGGCGTATCTGCCCCCCGTGCTGACGCGGTTCGAAGGCACGGAGCTGATGAACTACTCGCCGTTCATCTACGCGCTCGACGCCGTCGACGTGGCCGTGACCGGCGACGGCGTCCTCGACGGTCAGGCCGACAACGACCACTGGTGGGCCTGGAAGGGAAATCGGCAGTACGGGTGGAAGGACGGGGATCCGAACTACAACGCGGCGCGCGCGCGGCTGCTCGCGATGGCGGAGCAGGGGACGCCGGTCGAGAGCCGAGTGTTCGGCGAGGGCGATTACCTCCGCCCGCCGTTCATCCAGCCGTATCGCTGCACGAACGTCCTCATCGAGGGGGTCACGATCAGGAATTCCCCGATGTGGGAGATTAACCCCGTACTCTGCACCAACGTCACGGTCCGCCGAGTGACCATCTCGAGTCACGGGCCGAACAACGACGGCTGCGATCCCGAGTCGTGCCGCGACGTGCTGATCGAGCACTGCATCTTCGACACGGGCGACGACTGCATCGCCATCAAGTCCGGCCGCAACGCCGATGGCCGCCGCATCGGCGTGCCGAGCGAGAACATCGTCGTCCGGGACTGCGAGATGCGTGACGGACACGGCGGGGTGACCGTGGGGAGCGAGATCTCGGGGGGCACTCGCTATGTGTTCGTGGAGCGATGCCGCATGGATAGCCCGCGGCTCGAGCGCGCCCTCCGCCTCAAGAACAACGCGATGCGTGGCGGCACGCTCGAGCACATCTACATGCGCGACGTCGTCGTCGGCGAGGTGGCCGACGCGGTGCTGCAGGTGGACTTTCTCTACGAGGAGGGCGCCAACGGTGCGTTCACGCCAATCGTGCGCGACGTGGAGCTCCAGCGCGTCACGAGCCGCAAGAGCGTCTACGCCTTGTACCTGCGTGGACTCGCGAAGGGGACGATCGATGACATACGCGTCATCGACTGCCGCTTCGACGGCGTGGCTCGGCCCGACGTGGTGGAGGGCGTGACGGCGCTGGTGCGGAAGAACGTCATGATGAACGGCATTGTAACCAAAGCGTGACCGCCCCCCAGGACGCCCTCGTGCTCAGCGAGCCGCTACCGGCGCGTCCAGCTCCTTCAGCTTGCGGCGCAGCACCTTGCCGACTGCCGTCTTGGGCAGTTCAACCACGATCGACACCTGAGCCGGCACCTTGTACGGGGCGAGATGCTGCCGGCAGAACGCACGCAGCTCATCCGGTGTCGCCGTCTGACCAGCTCGCAGCACCACCCACGCCTTGGGCACCTCGCCCTTCACGCCGTCGAAGATCGGTGCCACCCCCGCTTCGAGCACCGCGGGATGCTTCGCCATCGCCTCCTCGACTTCGCGCGGCCACACTTGATAGCCGGAGACCTTGATCAGCTCCTTCTTGCGGTCGGTGAGAAAGAGGTAGCCATCGGGGTCGAGATACCCGATGTCGCCGGTACGGAGCCACCGCCGCCCATCCGCGTCGGTCACGAACATCGCGGCCGTCTCCTCGGGCTGATTCCAGTAGCCGCGCATCAGTTGCGCCGCCGAGATCAGGACCTCGCCGGGCTGACCGGGCGCGACGTCGCCGACTCCAGCGTCCACGTCCACCAGCCGCACGTCGACGTCGGACATCGGCATCCCCACGCTCCCGAGCTTCTTCTCACCGAGGGCGGGATTCGCGATCGTCGCCATCTGTGCTTCGGTGAGCGAGTAGCCCTCCATCACGATCCCGCCCGTGAGCGCCTCGAAGCGCCGCCGTGTCTCGTTCAACAGCGGCGCGGCGCCGGAGAAGCACAGCTTCACGAACCGGAACGCCGGCTTTGTCTTCTCGGCGTCCTTGTGCGCCATGATGGCCGTGAGCAATGCCGGCACCGCGCAGAGAAAGGAGGGGCGCTCGCGCCGCATCGTGGCGAGCAGCGACTTCGTGTCTCGCGCATTCGGTACCAGCGCCATCGAGAGTCCACCGGTGAAGGCAAGCGTCTGGATCCCCGACAGCGCGTATGTATGAAACAGCGGGAGGGGCACCAGCAGGGTATCCTGCCACCGCGTCAGCACAGGCGACAGCCACGTGTAGAGCTGTAGGCCGGCGATGGGGAGGCCGCCATGCGTGCCCTCCACCCACTTGGGCGTGCCGGTCGTGCCGCCGCTGGGCAGCAGCGTGGCCGACTCACCCGCGCGCGGTGGCGCCGACGCGGGATGTTGTCCGCGCCGCGCGTCGAGCACTGTCTGCATCCGCTCGTCGCGGTCGCGGGGCGGCGTGCCGTGCCCGTCCTTCCGTTGCTTGAACAGGCGGAACAGCAGCGACTTGGGAAACGGGAGCGCGTCGCGCACGTAGGCGACGATTACGTGACGCACTTGGGTACTCGGCTGCGCGGCCTTGAGGCGGTCGTAGAACGGCGCGAGCACCACCGCCACCGTTGCGCCAGCCCGTGCGAGCAGCGACGTGAGCTCGTCGTCGGGATAGGTCGGGTTCATCGGAGCGACGATCGCCCCGGCCATCCACGCCCCCAGTTCGGCGACGAGGAACTGCGGACAGTTCGGCAGCAGGAGTGCCACGCGATCGCCGCGCTTCACCCCTCGCGCCTCCAGCGCATGCGCGAACGCTTCCGCCTGCTCGACCAGCGAGCCGTACGTCGTCCTGGCGCCCTCGAATCGTAGCGCGACGGCATCGGGGCGCTCCTCGGCCCGCTGCCGGACCACGTCCACGAGCGTGAGCTCCGGATACGGCGCCAGTGTGGCAGGAACGGTCGGATCGTAGTGGGACAGCCAGGGGCGTTGTGACATCGCACACCTCGTGAGTGACGCCTTGAATGGCGAATGAGTTGTCGTCAGCGCGGCTGCACTGTCATGGCCGCTCGACCCGTCGCCTCGGCGCGGAGCACCAGACCGTCGCGCGTGACGTATAACCCGCGAACGGCCACGGAGTCCACCGTCGCCGACAGCGTCACGGCGTCGCCGAGCTTGCGATTCAGTCCATCGAGCAACAGCTCCCGTCCGCGAGCGAGCGCCGGTGCGGCCGGGATGCGGGCGCGCTCGCGAAATGTCTTGCGCAGCTTGTCCGAGCGCAGCCAGGAATACGTCTTCAGGAGCTGGCTGTCCACCTCGAGGTCGTAATCGAGATCCGGCACCGACAGCATTCCGCTGCGAGGATCGTAGGTCGGCGTTCCGACAAAGCGCAGGGTTCCGCGGGCGTCGCCAACAAACGTCACGGTGAGCGCCAGCCGACCTTTGGGTGCCGGCGTCAGCGCGATTCGCTGCACCATGACGGACCGCGTGCCCTCGACGACCGTCTTGCCCGTCAGCACAGACACCAACGCATGCGACGCCGCGAGGTAGTCGACGAATCCGTCGATCGCGATGTGAAAGCCGTTCGCCACGGTGTCGTGCGCGAGCGGCGGCAAGGGCACCCTTTGCACCGGCGGCTCGTCGCGTCCAGTGACAATGCGCGGCCGGGCGTCCAGGCTCACCGGCACGGTGAGCACCTTGTCGCGCCCACTGACCGTGCCCATGCGCAGCCGCTGTGGACCGAGCACGAGCCACACGCCGTCCGCGAGCTGGATCGGCTTCGAGAGCAGTCCCCACCATTCCACGAAGTGGTCGCGCAGGTCCACCTCCCCCACCTTACGGTCGATGTCCGCAAGGTGGCTCACGAGCGCCGAGCGCGCCGCTTCTACCACGCGAGGCGTCATGTCGCGGCGCAGAACCGTCGCGTCGCAGTGGTCGCGTGGCGCGTTCGAGGCGGGGGCCACGCGCACTACCCGTGCCTTCGTGGCGAGGTGCCAATCGGGAGTCAGGGTGAGCGGGGCGGCCAGCTCGATCACCACCCGCGGCCGCTCCGCCTCGCCCTCGCCTCCGCAGCCCGCGCTCAGCGTGGGCCCGATGGGCGGTTTGTAGAACCCCTTCGCGCGGTAGGCCACGGTGGCGCGCAGGTGCACCTGGTTGCCCTCGGCGAAGGCAGTGAAGGGGCCCCGAGCGGCCTCGAAGGCGTAATGACGCCGGTCGTCGGTCCCGATCATGCGAACGCTGTCCATCGACCCGAACGTCTTCGGCACCGCCTGCTCCACCACCCGGACCATCGTGGAGAAGTCATATTGCAGTGGGACGCTGAATCGGGATACTTCTGTCGAAGCCGGAGGCGGCGCGGAGGCGTCCGGCGGGGCGCTGCCCGTGACGGGGGGCCTGGGATTGCACGCCGTCGCCGCGAGCACACAGCTGGCGACCGCGCACGCACGGGCTCGACGCAACGCTGAAGGATGGGACAGACGCAGGCTCCGGGGAGACGTCGGGGGCTGCACAACGCTACGAGATGCGAGGCTGGCGCGCGAGTCTCGCACCTTGCACAAGGGACGGTCATGCACGTCGATCCACGAGCCGGGAAGCCCGCCGAGCAGTCGATGCTCGCCAACATCCCGAGGCTGGTCAGCGAGTACTACACGCGGCAGCCCGATCCGGCGCGGCGCGAGGAGCGCGTCAGCTTCGGCACATCGGGGCATCGGGGCTCGTCGCGCAACGGCGCATTCAACGAGCGCCACATTCTCGCGATCACCCAGGCGATCTGCGAGTACCGCACGCGGCAGCGCATCGACGGTCCCGTCTTCCTCGGCATCGATACGCACGCGTTGTCGGAGTCCGCGTACGGAAGCGCGCTGGAAGTGCTCGCGGCAAACGACGTGCCCACGATGATCGATGCGCGCGACGGCTTCACCCCCACGCCCGCGGTGTCCCATGCGATTCTCGGCCACAACCGCGGGCGGACCACCGGGCTCGCCGACGGCATCGTCGTCACGCCGTCGCATAACCCGCCGGAAGACGGCGGGTTCAAGTACAACCCGCCCAACGGTGGTCCGGCCGACACGAGCGTGACGAAGTGGATCGAGGATCGGGCGAATGCGCTCCTCGAGGCCGACCTCCGTGGCGTGAAGCGCATCCCCCTCGCCCGGGCGCGCGCGGCCGCCACCACTCGGCGCCACGATTACCTCGACGCCTACGTGAGCGACCTGCCGAACGTCGTGGACGTCGATTCCATTCGCGGCGCCGGCGTCACCTTCGGCGTGGACCCTCTCGGCGGCGCCGGCGTGGCATACTGGGGCGAGATCGCCGACCGCTACAAGCTGCCGCTCACCGTGATCAGCGACGTCGTCGACCCGAGCTTCCGCTTCATGTCCGTGGACTGGGACGGGCGCATTCGCATGGACTGCTCGTCGCCGTACGCGATGGCTCGGCTCATCGGCATGAAGGATCGACACGCGGTCACGTGGGCGTGCGACACCGATCACGACCGGCACGGCATCGTCGCGCGGAGCGTGGGACTGCTCAACCCGAACCACTATCTCGCCGTGGCGATCGACTATCTCGCGTCGCATCGGCCGGAGTGGAAAGGGGACGTCGGCATTGGCAAGACGGTCGTGAGCAGCAGCATGATCGACCGCGTCGTCTCGCGCCTCGGCCGTCGGTTGATGGAGGTGCCCGTGGGATTCAAGTGGTTCGTGGACGGCCTCACCGATGGCACCCTCGGCTTCGTGGGCGAGGAGAGCGCGGGCGCCACCTTCCTGCGCTGCAACGGCAGCGTGTGGACGACGGACAAGGACGGCATCATTCTCGGGCTGCTGGCCGCGGAGATGACGGCCGTCACCGGCCGCGATCCCGGCGAGCGATACGGCGACCTCACGCGCGAGTTCGGATCCCCGGCCTATGAGCGCATTGACGCCCCGGCGACGCGCGATCAGAAGGCGGTGCTCGCCGCCCTCTCCGCGCGCGACGTGACAGCCACGGAGCTGGCCGGCGAGCGGATCCTCCGCACGATGACCACTACGCCAGCCCTCGACGCGCCGATCGGCGGTCTGAAGGTCGTCACGGAAAATGGTTGGTTCGCGGCCCGTCCGTCGGGCACGGAAGAGGTCTACAAGCTCTATGCGGAGAGCTTCCTCGGTGTCGAGCACCTGCGACGGATCCAGAAGGAGGCGCAGGAGCTCATCAGCCGCGCGTTCGAGAAGGCGGGCGACCGGTGACTGTCCGCGCCGCTTCATTCAATTCCCTACTGGCGAAACGCCCGCTCGCGCAGAAACGTAGGACGTAGTGTCGTTCGGTTTGCCGCGACCCCATTCAGCCCTCACGCATGCAGAATCCCGACTTGCTCCCGCCGCCGCCTCCACCCGCCATTCCTCAGGTGCAGGTGAAGGTGAACGGGGTTCCGATCAACCAGAACCCCACCGCGCTGCTCAAGGCGGCTGAGGCGGCGAGGCGCGAGCTGGGGAATCAGCTCGAGAATCTCCAGGATCGGCGGAACAATCTGTCCGAGCGCTTGCAGGACCCGATGGTCAGGGGCGCGGACAAGACGGGCCTCGAGAGCCGGATCGCCGAAGTGGACGCGCGCATCTCGGCGGTTGACAAGCAGATCGCGGGGGCGGACGCGGAGGTCGCGAAGGCTGCGGGGGTGCCGGGCGCGTACGTCGAGCCACCTCCGTTTCAGAACAACGGCCCGCCGGAAGAGGTCTTCGTCCTCACCGGGATCTTTTTCGTCGTCGTGCTGCTCCCCATCAGCCTTGCATTTGCGCGGCGAATCTGGCGGCGTGGCGTCGTCACCGTGTCGGCGCTGCCGCAGGAGGTGATGGAGCGGCTCACGCGTCTCGATCAGGCGGTGGACTCGATCGCCGTCGAAGTCGAGCGCATCGGGGAAGGGCAGCGCTTCATGACGCGTCTGTTCGCCAACAAGGGGACGCCCGCAGCGTTGCTGGCCTCGGCGCAACAGAGCGGCTCGGAGAGCGGAGTTTCCGAGCAGAAGGTCCGCTAAGGCGTAGACGGAGTCGCCGCTGACGCCGGGCGCGGCCCGGCCAGCCCTGGCGCGTCGTGCACGATGCGCCCTCCGAGCCACGAGGTGTAGCCGATGCCGCCGGCCGCGGCCACCGAGGTCACCACGATCGCCGTGCGCAGCCCGGCCGGCATACGCACCTCACGCGGATAGCGCACCAGGCGACGCCAGGCCACCACGGCCACCAACGCGGCCACCAGCGTGAGAAGGGCGGAGATCTTCGCCGCCTGCTCGTGCAGATGGATCATTTCCTTCGCGACGTACCACGGATCGTTCAGGGCGTGGTCCGCCGGTTCGCCGGTGAAATACGTCGGCACCACCGTGATGCCGGCGAGAGTCAGCGACACCGTCGCGTACAGCCACACCCCCCGCCGTTGACGCACCATGGCCAGAAGCGTCGCCAGTGCCCCCATCGTCACGAGAATGACGGGGAAGTGATTGATCAGGATGTGGATGTGTGCCCAGTCCATAGGTGCGTCGAGAGGGTCCGATCAGGCGTCGCCGCGTCGGCGAGAGCGAAATTCAGGCCGCGTCTCGCGGCTGGCGTCAGGGCGTCACCCGCCACGTGGTGGCCAGCTCCGTCGTTCCCCACACGATGCGCAGGCGACCTCGAAGGTCCGCATACCCCGTCGCAGGCCGCGCCGAATCGGGAATGAGATAGAGGGTCAGCGTCTCTTCCGGCTCCGCGCGCTTGCGGGCGGTGAGAGCGATGCGGCCAAGATCGAGTGACGGGTCGTACTCCGTCCCCCACGAGCCGGTCCGTCGATTGACGATGAGCTGCCAGCCGCGCGCCGTGTAGAGCACGAACAGCCCGTAATCGCCGCGCGGCACGCGGAGCGTGTCGAGCGTGAAGTCCACGTCGCTGTGCAGCGTGGTCACGGTATTGGCGCCGAAGCGCCACACCGTGTCGAGCGGGATCAATCCTCCTTCGATTCGTCGCCCGCGCGCATGCGGCTGCCCGTACGCGATCGCGATGCGCGACGGACCGGTCAGCCCCGCGTCCTCTTCGTACCAGCGCGTTTCGATCTTGCGCGCATTGAGGTGTACTTCGACGGTAGCAAAGCTGCTGGCGGCAATGCGCAGTTGCGGCTGCGCGGGCTGGCCCTGAGCCGCGGCATACGTGGGCAGCGCGACGGCGAGCGAGAGCGCGACGAGGGCGGAGGCGATGCGACGCATGGGCGGCATTGGTTGAGGGAGATGCGCCGAATGATGCGCGTAGAGCCCGAGCGTGTAAAGTCGCAGCGGCGACGTCAGTGGCGCAGCCTCGCCAGCTCCTGTGCCACCGCGCGGCCGAGTGCACGCGCCACGAAGACCAACGGCGACCCATGGCTGAACGCCGCCGCGATCGCCCAGAGCGCGCGCGCTGGAAAGCGAGGAGAGTCGGAGAGTGCCACGATCTCCTCCCATCGGTCGGGCTCGAACTTCGCCTTGAAGCGATCGAGCCCCTCGAAGTTGTAAAATCGTCGCCCGTGCGCACGCAGCCACGTCAGCCCGACGCGAAGCCACAGCGGCATGCGTCGCCGGTCGAACTGCGAGTGCCGCGACAGGGGCGAGAGGCCGAGCGTGACGTACGTCACACCCGACGCCGCCAACGACCGCATCGCCGAGTCGAGCATCAGTTCGGCGGTGCCGTTCGGCGCGCGACGCCCACGAATGATCTGTTCCACCAGCCATCCGTTGCGCGCCGGGATCGGAGACGCGAGCAGGAAGCCAAGCACCGCGGAGCCGCTCGCCGCGACGAAGAGTCGCCGATCGTCAAGCCGGCTCAGCGTGTCGGGCTCCACCAGGAAATGCAGCGGAGGCAGATGCCGAGTGGCGAGCCATTCGGCGAGGCACGTGCGCAGCTCGGCACTGTCCCGGGCCCGTGCCGGGTCCCACTCCGCTATAACCACGCCCTTGTTCCGCGCCCGATTGAGCTGCGCACGCAGCGAGGCGCGCCGGTCCACGATGCTCGGCCATCGATGGGGATCCCAGCTCGGTTGCGCGCCGAGGCTGGCTACGCTCCAGTCCCCTGTCGGGACGAGCAGCTGCTCGAGGCGATCGCCCGCGCCGAAGTAGCACACTCGCTCTCCCGAAGCCTCGGCGCTCGCGCCGAACTCCCGGACCACCTCCGCGAGCCGATCGCTCGGGCACACCGGCGCGCCCGCCACGACTCTCGTGCCCGCCTGGCGCACGAAACCGACGACCGCGTCGCCGTCGTGCGAGAACCAGTGCCTGACACCCGGATTGAGAATCTGATAGGCGGCCGCATTCCACCCGTGCGCAAGTACGAGCCGCCGCGCCTGCGCATCGACGTCGCTCGCGATCACCAGCTTGGCGCCCACGGCGGGAATTCGTAGCTTCTGGTCATGACTCCCCCCTCCTTGCCTACGCTGTCAGATGAACATGGTACACAGGTGAGCGCATCGAACGCCACGCTCGACACCCTCGAGACGCCGGCGCTGGTCGTGGACCTGGATCGGATGGAGCGGAATCTCGATCGCGCCGCTGCGTACGCGGCCACCCACGGGCTGGCGCTGCGCCCGCACGTGAAGACGCACAAGTCGCCGGTCGTCGCCGAGTCGCAGCTCGCGCGCGGGGCGCGCGGACTCACCTGCGC
>JALYXJ010000507.1 GCA_030947165.1 Gemmatimonadota bacterium | reverse complement strand
CGGCCCGCTCGCCTGCAAGGCGGAGAGGGCGGACTCGCCGAGCAGCGCCACGACCACGTCGCGCGCCGCCGCGGCCACCACGCTCCGGAAGCGGTCGCCGAGCAGGCCCGCCATGAAGACCACCGCGTCGCCCTGCACGGCCACGAGCCACGCCATGGCCAGGGTCAGCGCTCCGGCCACGGAGGTGCCGACCGCCACGGCGGCAATCCGCGCGGCCGACGACTGTGGCATCCAGCGGCGCACCGAGTCGCGGGCGGCGACGTGGGCCGGCACGAACACGGGGACCAGCGCCATCACCCGATCGCTCAACCGCGAGTCCGGGGCGAAATGGGGAAGGGCTTCCAACGCTTCGACCACCACACGCGCATCGTCGACCCGCTCGCGACACTCGTCGCACTCGAGCACGTGGGCGCGCAGCGGGGCGACGCCGAATCCGGCCTCGCCGTCGACCAGAAGGTCGATCTCGTTGGGGAGCAGGTGTCTATGGTTCATGTGGCCTCTGGTCCATGTACGGACAGGGGTTGGTACTGGTTTCAGGGCGTTGGGGCCGGCCCGGAAACGGCTGAAGGGGGCTCATTCTCTGGTGTGCTCCAGCGCACGGCGAAGCTCGTGCCGGGCGCGGTGGATATAGGTCTTCACGGTGCCGAGCGGCAGGTCCAGGGTCGAGGCGATCTCCTCGTAGGAGCGCCCTTCGACGTGCCGCAGCATGATGCAGGATCGGTACTCGGGGCGAAGGCGGGCGATCGCCTGCTCGATGGCGGACCCGAGCTCCTTGGCCTCCATCTCGTCGAGCGCGGTCTCGCCCGAATCGGCCACGTCGAACCGGCTGGACTCCACGGCCTCCGCTGTCATGGCGTGCGGCGAGCCATCCATGCTGACGGTGTCGAGCTGTCGCTTCCGCAGGTGATCGATCGCCACGTTGTTGGCGATCTTGAACAGCCACGACGAGAACTTGAAGTCCGACCGGTAGCGGTCGAGATGCGAGAGCACCTTCACGAAGGTGTCCTGCGTGAGGTCCTCGGCCAGCTCGCGATCGCGCACCATGCGGAAGACGAGCGAAAAGACGGGTCGCTCGTACCGCTTGATCAGCTCACGATGTGCGGCGTCCCGTCCCTCGAGCGCAAGGGTGACGACGTCGGCATCGGGAAGATTCGCGAGATCGAGGGTACGAAGCACGACGTGGGATAGGGGACGCCGCGGGGCGAAGCGACGCGGTGGCCTTCGCGGCTGTGGAAAAGTACGCGTCCCGCCACGGGCAATCCAGCGGCGCTTGCCCGGCCATTCGCCGCGGACGAACTTTCGCGCATGCACGAGACGGAGCTGGAGGCGCGGGACGCGGCGCGTGCCGCGGAAGGCGGCGACGAGAAGCGCGCCTATGTGCGCCGCATGTTCGAGCAGATCGCGCCGCGCTACGACCTGCTCAATCATCTCCTCAGCCTGAACATCGACCGGCGCTGGCGCCGGCGCGCGCTGCACGAGCTCGCGTGGCGTCGAGCGCCCGAGGGCGACTATCTCGATCTGTGTGCCGGCACGCTGGACATGGGTGCGGCGCTCGTCCGCGAGCGCGGCTTTCGCGGCTTCATCGTTGGCGCCGACTTTGCGATCCCGATGCTGCAAGCAGGGACCGGCAAGGCGCCGCGCTCCGCGCTCGCCGCCGTCGTCGCCGACGCGCAGCAGCTTCCGCTCCGCGATGCCTCGGTCGATGGCGTGATGGTGGCCTTCGGGATCCGGAACGTCGCATCGCTCGACGCAGCGCTGCTCGAAGTGCATCGCGTGCTCGCGCCCGGCGGGAGCTTCGTGATCCTCGAGTTCACCACCCCACGCGCCCGACTGTTGAGGATGCTGTATCACCTCTACTTCCACCGAGTCCTGCCGATCGTCGGGGGCGTGATCAGCGGGCATCGAAGCGCGTACCACTACCTGCCGGAATCCGTCGCGCACTTTCCCTCGGAGCCCGAGCTCGCTGAGCGGATGACGTTCGCCGGGTTCCGAGAGGTGCGCTACGAGTCGCTCACGCTGGGCATCGCCGCCATTCACGTCGCGCGGCGGGCCTGACGGCGACATGCCCTCCCCCGTCATTGGGCTGATCTCCGACACGCATGGGCTCCTGCGTCCACAGGTGCACCAGGCGCTCGCGGGCGTAGAGCTCATCCTGCACGCTGGGGACGTGGGGGGCGACGAGATTCTGGACGAGCTCGCGCTGATCGCTCCGGTGAGAGCGGTGTACGGCAATACCGACGTGCCGGGCGACCCGCGACTCTCCGATTCGATCGACGAGGTCGTGGACGGCGTGTCGATCCACGTGAGCCATGGCCACGAGGTTGGCAGCCCGACCCCCGCGCGACTGCTCGCGCGTTACACGGCGCAGGTGATCGTGTACGGACACACACACCGGCAGCTCGTGACCCATGTCGATGGGCGGCTGGTCGTGAATCCCGGCGCCGCGGGGGCGCGTCGGTTCAAGTTGGAGCCGAGCGTGGCGCGACTGACGATCGTGAACGGCCGCGCGGAGGTGGAGCTGGTGCTGCTCGAAGCGTGAGGCGACAACGTGGTCTTTGCCGGCCTTCTTCCGCGTCCCGGAGACGCCGCAGCTTTTCTATTGCTGGTCGCTGATTCGGCATTGGCGCACGGAGGCGGGCTCCCCGCTCGAGAGGGAGGCGTCGTATCCGCGTCGATCCGCGTAATCTGCGTTCCCTCGCCGCCCGCATCCGCGTTCCTGAGCGGCGGAGCTAGACCGGCTTGAAATGCGAGGCGGGATACAGGAAGTCCTCACCCGAGTCGTCGAGGATCCGATAGAAGCTTCCCTTGGCTTCGACGCCGAGCATCTCGTAGATGCGTCCGAGCGTGAGGTCGTGACAGCCGCCTGGCTCGTCGCAGCCAGGATAGGTGAGCCAAGGCTGCACGCTGACGCACTGCACGAGCGTCGTCGGTTGCCACGATGTCGTCATTGCATCACCGCGCCTGTCGCCCGCGAATCGGCCGACGTCAGCGATGGTTGCAAGAGCCTCGCCATCGCTTGCACCACCCGCGCCGATGTGATCCGCGTTACTAAGCCGCCGGCGACGCGATGACGTCGCCGAATAAGGGATCGTTGGCCGGGTCGTATTCCAGTGGCGGCGGCTCCGCCGCGAACTCGTGCGCGCGACGCGAACGCGTCAGCTCGGCGGGGAAGCGGCGGAACCACGACGACAGCAGCAACAGCTCGTCCACTTCGTGCGACGGCAGCTGCGCGGTATCGCGTTCGGCCGGACCGAACACGTCGTCGAGCATCTCGAGCAATCGCATCCGGTCCTGCTCGCTGCGGGGCACGTTGTGCTCGCCGCGCACGCGGCCTCGCCGAATGAGATAGACGCGGTCGTCGCCGTCGTAGCCGGGCACGGTATAGACGAACGACAGCGTCTCCACGGCGAAGCGGAACTTGATGAACTGCTCGCGCAGCCCCTCGAGCCGTTGCAGCTTGTCGCGCAACACGGCGGCGCGCTCGAACTCAAGCGCCCCACTGGCCGCCTCCATGTCTCGTCGCAGCGCGTCCATCGGCCCGTCGTCCGCACCGTCGAGAAATGCACGCACCAGGCCGACACGCTCGTCGTACTCGCGCGCCGTGCAGCCGGCGACGCAGGGCCCGAGACACTTCTTGATCTCGTGTCGGATGCAGCCAGGAGTGCGAGGGAAGATCTGGAACAGCTCGGGCTGATCGGCGAAGTGCATGGGCTGATCGAGCCGGCAGTCGCGGAGGCCGAGGGCATCGTTGAGCTCGCGCACCGCCTCGCTCACCCGCTGCGCGCCGTGGAACGGTCCGTAGTAGACCTGCGCATCCTCGGCGCTGGCGCCGCGCACCACGGCCAGCTTCGGCGCCACGCCGCGCGTGAGCTTGATGAAGGCGAAGTGCCGCGCATCGCGCTTCATCGCCACGTTGAGACGTGGCCGAAAGCGCTTGATGAGGCGTAGCTCCTCGAGCAGTGCGGCGAATTCGCTGGGGGTATAGTCCCACTCGATGCGGCTTGCCTCGCGTACGATGCGCGAGCCCTTCTCCTCCGGAGTGCAGCGGAAATAGCTGAGCAGCCGAGTGCGCAGTTTCTTGGATTTCCCCACGTACACGATCTCGCCGTCGGGCGCGAGCATGCGGTACACGCCGGGCCGGTCCTTCGCATTGGTGCGCACGAGGGTGCGCATCACGGCGAGCTGCTCGTCCGACGTCCGCGCCGGCAGGAGCGCTGCTCTTACCTTTGACAGCCGGCGCATTGCACAGTTGATCGGCCGTCGATGGCGTGCGTCTCGATCAGGCGGGCACCGCACCGGACACATGGCGCTCCGCCGCGGCCGTATACCGCGAGCGAGCGCTCGAAGTCACCCTTGCCGCCCGTGGCGTCCCGGTAGTCCCGGAATGAGGTGCCCCGGGCCTCGATGGACGCCGTGAGGACCCCGACGATGCCGTCCCGGAGCCGCACGACCTCGTCGGGCTCCACACTGCGCGCGGCACGCGACGGGTCCACGCCGGCGCGCCAGCAGGCCTCGTTCGCGTAGATGTTGCCGATCCCGACCAGCACGCGCTGATCCATGAGCACTTTCTTTACCGCCTGTCTGGACGCCCGAAGAAGTCCCGATAGATGTTGTGCGGTGAACGCCGGGTCAAGAGGCTCCACCCCCAGGGCGCTGACGTAATTCTCAAAGCGCTCCGGGCTCATCAGTGCGACCGTCCCAAGCCGGCGAATATCGCGATAGTGCAGGTCCCGGCCGTCGTCGAGCGACAGGTGGAGCGTCGAGTACGCTGCCTCGAAACCGGGGAGCGCTCCGCGGCTGAGCAGCAGCGCGCCGGTGAAACGAGGCTGCACAACGATCCGTTCGCCGCTGCTCAAGTCCACCACCACGAGCTTCGCGCGACGCCAGCATCGGATGATGCTGGCACCGGTCACCCGGTTCTCGAGCTCCGCCGAGTCGACCTCCCGCAGCACGTCGGGCCGGCGGACCTCGACGCCCGTGATCGTTCGGCCGCGGATCTCGCGATCGAGATCCCGCGCGATCGTCTCAGTCTCGGGAAGCTCGGGCACCCGTATGCCGCTGGCGGGCGATCTCACGCCACCCGATGTCGGTGCGATACTGCTTGCCGTCGAACTCGACTTCTTTGGCGTAGCGCAGGCTCGTCCGGTGCGCCTCCTCGATCGTCGGCGCGACCGCGCTGACGGCCAGCACTCGACCACCGGCTGTGACGAGACGGCCCTCCGCATCTCGCGCCGTGCCGGCGTGGAACACCAGGACGTTGTGTCCCGTCGACGGGAGCGTGATCGGATCGCCGACTCGCGGCGTCTCAGGATAGTTCGCAGCCGCCAGCACGGTGGTGACGCAGGCGGCGTCTTCCCGGAAGACCGGCGACGGCAGATCCCGCCCCAGCGCCACCGCGACCATCAGGTCGAGGAGCCCTGGCTGCATGGTCAGCACCGGCATCAGCGCCTGCGTCTCCGGGTCGCCGAACCGGCAGTTGAATTCGACGACCTTCGGGCCGTCGCGCGTGAGCATCAGCCCGGCGTAGAGCAGCCCGGTGAACGGGCGTCCGCGCGCCGCCATTGCCTGGAGGGTCTGGCTGAAGATCACGAGTCCCGCCGCGGTCTCGGGGCGCAGGGAATGGTCGCGCCCGGCGCGATCGGTCGGCGAATATCGCAGCGACACGGGCAGATACGCCCCCATCCCCCCGGTGTTCGGGCCCTGGTCGCCATCGAGCAGGCGCTTGTGGTCCTGGAGGGCGGGAAGGATCACGAACTCCTCGCCGTTCGTGATGGCGAAGACGGACACCTCCTCACCCTCCATGAATTCCTCGACGAGCACTTCGGCGCCGGCTGTCCCGAAGCGATTTCCCTCGAGCATGTCGTCGATGGCCCGATCGGCGTCAGCGAACGTCTGGCACACGATGACGCCCTTGCCGGCCGCGAGCCCGGACGCCTTCACCACGACTGGCGCGCCGAAGCGCCGCGCTGCCGCCTTGGCGTCGGCGGGCTTGGTGTGCACTTCGGCGC
>JALYXJ010000505.1 GCA_030947165.1 Gemmatimonadota bacterium | reverse complement strand
GAGCGTAAGGAACCCGTGCGCGAACCCGGACGGCAGGTAGATCTGGAACCCGTTCTCGTCGGAGAGCTCGGCGCCCACCCACTTGCCGAAGGTCGGCGATCCGAGGCGCACGTCCACCGCGACGTCGAACACGCGACCTCGCAGCGCATTCACCAGCTTGCCCTGCCCCTCCGGGTGCTGGAGGTGCAGTCCGCGCAGCACGCCGCGCCGCGACACCGAGACGTTGTCCTGCACGAAGGGGCCCGCACCGAGGGCCGCGTACGTGGACGCGCGCCAGGTCTCGAGAAAGTGGCCGCGATCGTCGCGCAGCACGCGTGGCTTGAGGAGGAGGACGTCGGGAATGGCGAGCGGCTCGACGATCACGGCCGCGCTCCCCTGCCGTCGCGCGCGACGCGCGCGAGGTACTCGGCGTAGTTGTTCTTGCCCATCCGGGACGCGAGCACGCCGAGCTGCGCCGCGTCGATCCATCCGTTGTGAAAGGCGATCTCCTCGGGACAGGCGATCTTGAGCCCCTGCCGCTTCTCGATCGTCGCCACGTAGCTCGAGGCTTCGTGCAGCGTATCGTGCGTCCCCGTGTCGAGCCACGCGGTGCCGCGGCCGAGCACGCGCATGCGTAGCGTGCCGCGGCGGAGGTACTCGCGATTCACGTCGGTGATCTCGTACTCTCCGCGCGCCGACGGCTCGAGCGACGCCGCGATGTCGAGCACGTCGTTGTCGTAGAAGTAGAGGCCCGTGACGGCGTAGTCCGACTTGGGGGCGGCTGGCTTCTCCTCGATGCTCAGCACGTTGCCGGCGGCGTCCATCTCGGCCACGCCGTAGCGCTCCGGGTCGTGCACGCGGTAGCCGAAGATCGTGGCGCCATGCGGCTGGGCGCTCGCCTCCCGCAACAAGCCGGTGAGCGTATCGCCGTAGAAAATGTTGTCGCCGAGCACGAGGCTGACCCGGTCGGCCCCGATGAACTCGCGGCCGATGACGAACGCCTGCGCGAGGCCGTTCGGGACCGCCTGCTCGGCATACGAGAACCGCACGCCCCACTGCGAGCCGTCGCCGAGCAGCGCCCGGAACCTCGGAAGGTCCATCGGCGTGGAGATGACGAGGATCTCGCGGATCTCCCCCATCATGAGCGTCGTGAGGGGGTAATACACCATCGGCTTGTCGTACACCGGCAGCAGTTGCTTGCTCACCACCTGCGTGATGGGCCACAGCCGGCTGCCGGTGCCGCCGGCGAGGATGATGCCCTTCATGGTGCGCCAGCCTTCGCCAGCGCGCCCAACCGCTCGCCGCGATACGCGCCGGTCGCCACCCGCTCGCACCACTGGCTGTTCTCGAGATACCAGGCGACCGTCTTCCGGATGCCGCTCGCGAAGTTCTCGCGCGGCGCCCATCCCAGCTCGGCGCGCAGCTTGTTCGCGTCGATGGCGTAGCGGAAATCGTGGCCCGGTCGGTCGGTGACGAACGTGATCAGTCGATCGTGCTTGCCGGCGGGATCGGGGCGCAACTCGTCGAGGATCGCGCAGATCTCGCGCACGACGTCGACGTTTCGGCGCTCGTTCTCGCCGCCCACGTTGTACGTCTCACCGGCCGTGCCGCGCTCGAGCACGAGTCGGAGCGCCCGGGCGTGATCGTCCACGTACAGCCAGTCCCGCACGTTCTCGCCGCGACCGTACACCGGCACCGGCTCACCGGCCAGCGCCTTGCCGATGACGAGCGGGATCAGCTTCTCCGGGAACTGATAGGGACCGAAGTTGTTCGAGCAGTTGGTGACCATGACGGGCAGGCCGTACGTGCGCTGCCATGCGCGCGCGAGGTGGTCCGAGGCCGCCTTGCTCGCCGAGTATGGAGAGCTCGGGTCGTATGGCGTGTCCTCCGTGAACAGCCCCACAGCCCCAAGGGCGCCGAACACTTCGTCGGTAGAAACGTGCACGAACCGGAAGGTCGCCTGCGCCGCCGGCGGCAGCTCACGCCAGTAGCGCAGCGCTTCCTGCAGCAGCGTGAAGGTGCCGACGATGTTGGTGTGCACGAACGCGGCGGGCCCGTCGATCGACCGGTCGACGTGCGACTCGGCGGCGAGGTGAATGACGGCGTCCGGCCGCTCGGCCGCGAACACGGCGCGCAACGCCGCGCCGTCGCAGATGTCCACCTGGTGGAAGCTGTGATGCGGGTGGTCGCGCGCCGGCCCGAGGGACTCGAGGTTGCCGGCGTAGGTCAGCCGATCGACGGTGACGACGCGATGCGGCGTCTCCGCGATGAGCTGGCGCACGAGCGCCGACCCGATGAAGCCGGCGCCGCCGGTTACGAGATAGGTGGACATGGCCGCGCGGCGCCCTTCACGCGTGCACCTTCACGCGGAATAGAACTGTCTGATGCAGCCGCTGATGTACTCGACGTCATCGAGCGTCACCGTCATGTTCATCGGCAGCATCAGGCACCGCTGGAACAGACGTTCCGTATTGGGAAGCTTCACGTTGAAGCCCAGGGCCGGATACTGATGGATCGCGCGGCCGCCCCATTGGAGGATCGTGCCGATGCCGTTCGCGCTTAGGTGCTGGCGAAGGGCGTCCCGATCGTCGGCCTGAAGCTCGTAATTCTGGTAGACGTCGAAGTGGTCGGGATCGCTGTCGGGCGCGGGCGGCAGATCGAGCTGCGAAATGTCCGAGAGGAGCGCCTGGTACCGCGCAGCCAGCGCACGACGATGGGTAATGATCTCGTCGTAGTCGCGGAACTGCAGGTCGAGAATCGCCGCCTGCAGGTTGTCGAGCCGCGAGTTGAGTCCCCACATGACCACGTCGCCCGCGTGATTGCGCCCATGATCCCGCAGCAGGCGGACACGCTCGGCGATCGCGTCGTCGTTCGTCACGACCGCGCCTCCGTCGCCGAAGCATCCGAGAATCTTCGCGGGATAGAAGCTGAAGACGCCGGCCCGCCCGAAGGTGCCGGCATGCTTGCCCTTGAAGCGCGAGCCCAGCGCCTGCGCCGAGTCTTCGAGGATGAACAGCTCGTGCGCATCGGCGATGGCTTGGATGCGATCCATGTCGGCGGTCCGGCCGTTGAGCTGCACGGGCATGATCGCCCGCGTGCGCGGCGTGATGGCCTGTTCGATCGCTGCCGGGTCGATCAGGTGGTCCACTCCGCAGTCCACGGGCACGGGGACGCCGCCGGCGTGCGCCACGGAGGCCGGCGACGCCGCCATCGTGTGCGAGGGAAAGATCACCTCGTCGCCCTGCTGCAGCCCGGCCGCGCGCCACGCCATGATCAATCCGTCCGTCGCATTGCCGACGCCGATCGCGTGTTTGACCCCGAGATACGAGCCGAGCCGCTGCTCGAACTCGTCGAGATCCCGCTGCTGGATGAAGGCACCGCGACGAATGACGTCGCGGAAAATCTCGACGAATTCTTCCTCGCGCGCCGTGAAGGCGCCGCGGTAGTTGAAGAACGGAATCGAGCGAACGCTCTGGGTGGTCTCGGGCATCGGAGGCATGGTCGGTCGGAAGTTCGGTTACTCGATCTCGGCGAACGCGATGTACGGATCCCACTCCAGCCGTTGCAGGCGGAGCGATCGCAGGCCCATGGCCTCCAGGACCGCAAGCGTTTCACCAGGCCAGATGGGATTGTCCAGCTCATCGAATGCGAGGATTGCTCCGCGGGGCATCCGTGAGAGAAATGCCTCGAGCGCCGCCTTGGTGGGCTCGAACAGGTCGCAATCGATGAACAGGAGGCTGACGACGAGGTGCGGGTGCGTCTTCACGAACTCGGGCGCCGTCTTGGTGATGTCGCCCTTCACCAGCTCGACCTTGGGAATGTGCCCGAGGAAGCGGTCGCGGTCGTACTGCCCGATCAACTCACGCAGTTCATCGTCGCAGGGCGCGCTGAGATCGCCGACGCTGGACTTGGCGAACGCGCTGCCATCCTTCTTGTCCACCGTCGGGAATCCCGAAAAAGTGTCGAAGCCGTAGATGCGACGCGTGAGGTTCTCCGGTTCGAGAATGGTGCTCAGCTTGGCCCACGACATCAGCCCGAAGCCGCGCAGCACGCCGCACTCCACCACTGAGCCCTTGACCGGTACGACGCGCTTGAAGAGCTCGTACATCGACAGGAACCGCTTGAGGTGCTGGCGACGCACGTACTTCGGAAAATTCTCGAGACGAACCTCGACGCTGTCCTCCGAGCGCCCGAAGATCGCGGCGTTCTCCTGTCCTACGGCCTTCTCTACGTCGGTGCGATGAACGTGCACGATATGATGGTCGGAAGTGTTGGCGAAGCGCGCGCTTACGCCTGATCGAGTCGCGGAAGGCACCATTCCGGATCCACTCCGGCAACCGCGAGCGCGGTGGCGAGGATCAGCTTCAGATCCGTGGAGAGCGAATGGTGCCGCACGTAATAAAGGCCCAGTTGAATCTTTCCGGGAGCGATCTTCTCCAGATAATCCTTGTCCGGATCGGTGCTGCCGCGAAGGATCTCGGCTTCGTTCCGAAATCGGAGGGAAGCGAAGTCCGTGATCCCTGGTCGCACCGTGAGCAGCTGGCGCTCAGCCGGCGAATAGAGGTCTACCGCCCACTGCACCTGTGGGCGCGGTCCCACGAAGCTCATGTCGCCGCGAAGCACGTTCACGAGCTGCGGCAGCTCATCGAGCTTGAACCGGCGCATCACGCGCCCGGGACGCGTGATTCTCTGGTCGTCGCCCGAGGTGGACGAGGGACCGACCTTGTCGGCGTCCACCACCATCGTGCGGAACTTGAGCATTTTGAACGGTCTGCCACCGCGCCCGACGCGGACCCCCGCATAGAGGCACGGGCCGGGAT
>JALYXJ010000482.1 GCA_030947165.1 Gemmatimonadota bacterium | reverse complement strand
GGTCAATACGCCGCACTAGGTGATGGCGTAAGCTAAGCAACAAGCTCGGAAGCCACGGCAGAAGACGCTGTCAGCTTGAAGCTGCTCAGCGATAAGCCATCGCCGATCTCTGGGCCGAACGGCATCGCGAAACTTGGGCTGGTTCGTAACGGAACGGCGAAACCGCTGTCATCCGCACAGGAGCGAGCGAAGCGAGCGAGTGTGGGTGCCCTCTGGGCAAGCTACTTTCAATGCGCTGAAGCTTGCTCTGGCCTCAGGAGAATAGATCCCGATACTCGCTTCGCTCGTGCGGGATGACAAGACGGCGTTGACGCCGTTCGTCACTTACGTGGCCAAGTGTCGAGATCTGTTTCGCGGTTGCGATCAGCGATAGCTTATCGCTTGACAGCTTACCTCCGACAGCGTCTTCTGCCCTGGCTTCCGGGCTTGTTGCTCTGACCCCCACGTGAATGCGTTCTAGCCTCCGCGCGCTTTCCTCCCTCGTCCTCGCCTGCCTCTCCGCCTCTCCCCGCCTCGCCCGCACCCAGTCCGTCGCGCGCGAGGGCTACGTCACCACGCGTGACGCTGCCCGCCTCTACTACCGCCTCGCCGGCACGCATGGCGACACGATCATCGCGATTCATGGCGGCCCCGGCGTCGACCTCGAGAGCATCGCCGGCGACTTCACGCCGCTCGCGCAGCGGCATGTCGTGATCTTCTACGACCAGCGCGGTACAGGACGCTCCACGCTGCCGCGGGACACGACGACGCTGAACGCCGTGCAGCAGGTGCGCGATCTCGACGCCGTGCGCCGGTACTTCGGCCTCTCGCGCGTCACCCTCGTCGCCCACTCGTATGGCCCGCTGCTCGCCGCATCGTACGCGATCGCGCATCCCGACGTCGTGCGACGCATGGTGTTCTTCGGGCCCGTTCCTCCTCGGCGCGGCGACTTCTGGACGCGGTTCGCGCTGAGCATGCAGAAGAGGCAAGACAGCACCTGGCGCGCTCGAATGACCGAGGCGGCGCGGCAGCTTGGCGACACGACCGTCGACGCGCGCACGGCCTGCCGTGCGTACTGGGCGCTCGCGATGCGGCCGCGGCTCGCGGAGCCCGACCGCACGCTGTCGCTCATCAAGTCCGATCTCTGCGCGTCGGATCCAGCCGGCATCCGCTACGGGCTCACCACCACGAATCGAGTGGTGATGGGGTCGTACGGCGACTGGGATCTGCGGGCTGCGCTCGCAGGTGTGCCGGCGCCGACGCTGGTCGTGCACGGCGAGGACGAAGCGATCCCGATGGACCTCGTGACGGAATGGACGACCGCGCTGCCGCACGCGCGGCTGCTGCGCGTGCCGCGGGCGGCGCACTTCACCTATGCCGAACAGCCGGAGCTCGTGTGGCCCGCCGTGGAGTCATTTCTCGCCGCGGCGGACCACTGAAGCGGTAGGCGGCGCTAGTGCCCGTGCTTGTTGCGCTCGTGCTGGATGACCGCGCCAGCGACGGCGCCGACGACGGCGTGGTGGCCTAGCATGTGACCAGCGGCGGCGCCAACTGCGGCGCCGGCGAGCTTGCTGTGGTGAGTGGGCGCGGTTGCAATCGCTGGCGCCGCAGCCGAGGTCGTCGTGGTGGTCGGCGTCGCGACGTCGCCGGCCGTGGTCGTCGTCCGGCTGTCGTGACCGCCGCCGCAGGCCGCCGCCGTGATGCTGGTGGCGGTGAGCACGACGAGCGCGAAGTAGTGGGGTGTATGCCGCATTCCGATGCCTCCGTCAGTGAGTCGATGACCGCGGCATCCGCCGCGTACTCATCGGAAAGGCAGGGTTTGTGCCTGCGCGCACAAATTTTCGGCCGATTCTTATTCGCTTCCTGCGCGGCTGTCGTCGCCGTTCGTCACCTACGTGCTCAAGTATCGCGATCTCATTCGCACCCGCGATCAGCGAAAGCTTATCGCTTCACAGCTTGATGCTGACAGCGTCTTGTGCCCTGGCTTCCGAGCTCATCGCTGGTTGCTTCGCTCAGCACGTCCCTCCTCTCCGGCATGCGCCTTTGGAGTACCCACTCGTCGCCACCGTCTTTCCGCCCAGTGCGCTCTTGAGCCGCTTGAACGCCGACGTCGGGCTGAGTGGCGATACGCCGGCGTAGGCGGTGCCGACGCCGATGCTGAGCGCCCAGGCCGGCGCGCTTCCGGAGAGGCCATGACTGCCGTCCACCGTGAGCGTGAGCGGGCCTGCGAGTGAATACGCGATGCCGGCGGCGACCGAGCGAGACAGCACGGCCGCCGAGTCGGCGCTGCCTACCTCGGCGCTGAGACCGAGAGTCCCGGTCGTGCGGCCGAACGACATCGAGGACTCGAGGGTGATCGAGCCGTTGCCGCTGTTCGCCGTCAGCGGATGCGTCGCCTCGGCCGACAGATCGAACCGGTCCGTCGGCGAGAGACCCAGCGCGGCGACCGATTCGAGGGAACTCCGACCCAGGCCGAGGCTCGTGCTGCTGTCGCTCGGCGCATAGGTCGTGGAGAGCCCGCCGGCGATCGACGGCGACCAGGTGACGTCGTCGAATGCATGGACCGCGGCGGCGCTGAATGGGATGTCGGTGAGCCCCGAGCTCGACGCGTTGCCGTAGCTCGTGTGCCCGAAACCGGGCGACGTCGACAGCTTGAGCCACGGCAGCGGACGCAGGAGCAGCATGACCGACATCGCGTTCTCGGTCCGTCCGCCGGCGAAGCGCATGGCGCCGGCCGTCACCCCCGTCGCGATGCGCGGCGGGACCTGCTTGCTCTCGTCGTCGTCGTCAGAGGCGGTCGTCGTATCGTGCCGCGCGTGGCTGCTGGTCTGCGCGCGCAGCGGCGTCGTGATGCTCGCCGAACCGGCCAGGACGAGCGCCAGGATCGACGGGGCGAAGTGTCGCATTGGGTCCTGCCTCGGGAGACTGGTGGAGGAGCGGTGTCCCCTTCCAGACTGTGCCCTCGAGGCAGGTGTCACACAAGGAAATCCTTGTGGAGGTGGAATCCGTAAAAGAGCGCTGCGGCAGGGCCGCCGCGTCCGGAACTCAGTGGCAGCTCCCCG
The DNA here is from genome assembly GCA_030947165.1 of Gemmatimonadota bacterium. The sequence continues at coordinate 9,013 of JALYXJ010000482.1, read as the reverse complement.
CCCCCTCGTCCTTCGTCGTCCCGTCCGTCGCCACGAACGACCACGCGTACTTCCCCGCGTCGAGCGCAAGGGCGAGCACGCCGTGCGCGGTGTTGATGATCACCTCGCTGTTCGGCTGCACACTGCTCACGCCGTAGAATTCCGCACCACCTGTGCCGACGGTGAATTGCCGGATGCCGAGCGCGGGATCGGCTTCGCCATCCGGATTCTGGGGCGCGAAGCGTTCATATAGATGGTCGTGGCCGGATACCACGAGGTCGGCCCCATTCGCGTAGAGCAGGTCCCAGATCTTCTGCATCTGGTAATGATTGCCATGCATCCCCGAGCTGAAGCGCGGGTGATGGAAGTACGCGATCGTGCACGGTGCGTCGTGGTGCGCGGCGAGATCGGCGGCCAGCCACGCCTGCTGCGCGACGTCGCCGGCGCAGGCGCGCCCTGCGGCGGGACTCGGCGTGACCGGCTGTGGCAGCGGCGGGAAGCCCGGCGGCGGTTGCTCGTTCAGCTCGGGCGGCCAGCAGGCGTACACCTGCGGCGTGCTGTTGAGCACCACCACATGCCATGTCCCGAGCTCGTAGCTGTAGTAGCCGAGCGGCGGTGCGGCGCGCCGGCCGAAGTAGGCGAAGTAGCCGAATGCACCCGGCGTGAGGTACTCGTGGTTTCCCGCCGAGGGTCGCGTGCGTGCGCGATGCCGGCCCCACGTGGGGTGGTAGCAGAAGACGTAGTCGAGCGGCGACCCGAGCTCGTATGCGTTGTCGCCGACGGCCATGACCGTCGCACCCGGCATCGCGTCGAGCAGGCGCGCCGTCTGCTCGGCGGGATTGCTCGGTCCCGGACGCTGGAATGCGCGGATGTCGGACCCCGGATAGCAGCGCGCGATGTCGCCGGCTCCGGCGAGCACGGCGGGCTCTCCGGCAGCGGGGGCGTGCGGGCTCGCGAGATAACCCTCGAGCCACGCGAGCGTGGGATCGGCTGCGGCGATCGATGCTCGGCGCGCATCACTTGCTTCGGGGCGCGTCGCGGCGGGGTCGCTGCATGCGGCGACGACGAGCATGGTGAGAACGATCGTGGATCGGCGCGACACGGAAGCTCGGGTCGCAAAGGATGTTCCAGATCGCGGCACGGTCGCCAGCTCGGGCAGCGCGCTGCAAAGAACACTCGCATCAACTGGAAAGAAAACTACCAATTCCCAACTCCCCGGAGCGGCGCTCGAAATCGTAAGTCATTGCCCCGTCACCACATCCGTTGCCGGCCTGGCCGTTGCCTTTGAGGGCGGCCTTGGCGCGTGGCTCAACGGCCGCCTTTTAGCGAGTGGCAATGTCGATACGCATGCACGATCACAGTCTCGCAACCGCGGTCCGCATGGCCCACACGGCCGGCGACCGGCGAGAGTGCGCGCGATGACGATGCCCCTTCGCAACGCGGGCACGTTGCCGTCGGCGCTCCGGCTCGTTCGCGACGACGACGAGGTCGTCTGCTTCGACGTGCTGATCGACGCGGCGCAGCGCGCCGAGGTGGAGGGCGAGCGTGTTCGCGCGCGCGCACTCTACGAGTCGGCGCTGTCCCGCCTCTCCGAAGCGCGGAGCGGTGCGCAAGGATCCGACGTCATCCGCTGGATCGCGCGCACCCATCGCGCCGACGCCAATCTCGAGTTGGCGCTCGATTGCGCGGGCACCGCGCTCGCGGTGGCCGAGGCACACGGCGACGAAGCCGCCCGGGGCCACGCGACGAATCTTCAGGCCATCATCTACACGCAGCTCGGAGAGCTCGACGAGGCCGAGCGGCTGTACCATCTCGCGCGTGAGAGCGCGCTGCGCGCCGGCGAGGCGAAGCTGTCGGCGATGACGGCGCAGAACCTCGGCGTCATCGCCAACGTGCGGGGCGATCTCGACACCGCCCTTCAATATTATGAGACGAGCCTCGGCGCCTACCGCACCCTTGGCCTCGCGAGCGACGTCTCCATCGCTCTCAACAACCTTGGCCTGCTGTACACCCAGCGCCTTCAGTGGACCGAAGCGGCGCGCTCGTATGACGAGGCGATCCGCGTCGCCGAAGTGCTCGGCGACCTGAAGGCCTGCGTGCAGATCGACGTGAACCGGGCCGAGTGTCTCGTCGCGCAAGGCCGCTACGACGAGGCGCGCCGGGCATGTGAGCGTGCGTCGTCGTTGTCGGCCCGCATGATCGATTCCGGCGCGCTCGGCGAGCTGCACAAGGCGCTCGGTATCGTGGAGCGCGAGACGGGAGATTACGCGAGCGCCGAAGAATGCTTCGCCCGGGCTCACGAGATCGCGACCCAGCGGCAGGATCTGCTGCTCCTCGCAGATACGACCAAGGAGATCGCCGAGCTGTACCGGCGGCAAGGCCGCAACCGCGACACCCTGCAGTCCCTGAACCAGGCGCACCGGCTGTTCACGCAGCTCCGTGCGCAGCGTGAGCTGGCGGACCTGGGCCGGCGCATGGGCCGGCTCGAGAGCGACTTCCTCGACGTCGTCCGCCGTTGGGGCGACTCGATCGAATCGGTCGACGCGTACACGCAGGGGCATTGCCAGCGCGTGGCCGAGATGGCCTGCGCCCTCGCGGCGCGCGCCGGTATGGACGAGCAGTCGTTGTTCTGGTTCCGGATCGGCGCGCTGCTGCACGACGTCGGGAAGCTGGTGATCCCGCCGGAGCTGTTGAACAAGCCATGCGCGCTCACCGACGAGGAGTGGGCGCTGATGCGCCGGCATCCCTCGGCGGGCGTGGAGATCCTGGCGGAGGTGGACTTCCCCTGGGACGTACGGCCGGTCGTGGAATCACACCACGAGCGGTGGGACGGCCGGGGATATCCGCACGGGCTCGCCGGCGAGGAGATCCCTCTCGTCGCGCGCATCCTGTGCATCGCGGACGTGTACGACGCACTCACGTCGGAGCGCAGCTACAAGAACGCGCTCCCGCGCGCCGAGGCGCTCGAGATCATGCGGCACCAGGCGGGCGCACAGTTCGACCCGCGACTGTTCGCGCTCTTCGAGGACGTGAGCGCGACCTTCACCTACCAGAGGATCCGGAAATGACGCCGACCGTTCGTTCGTTCGTTGCCGGGCTGTTCGTGGCCGCCGTCGCCGGTGGCTGCGCTGATTCCGGACATCCCACGCTCATGTCACCGTACAGTGCATCGCCCAGCTTTGCGCGGATCAAGGCGACGGATTCCACGATGACGCTCACCGACATCAGTTACAGCGACACGGCGTTGGTGCTCAAGCGCATCACGCCGCTCGCGAGCGACATCTCGCAGTCGATGGTGATCGGGCCGGCTGGAGGGGAGATCAACGTCCAGGCCGCGGGCGGGAAGATCGACTTTCCAGCCGGCGCGCTGGCCGTGCCGACGTTGATCACGATGACGGCGCTCGCCGGCCCGGATGTCGCCTACGACTTCCAGCCGCATGGGCTCACCTTCGCGCAGCCGGTGAAGATCCAGCAGACCGTCGCCGGTACCTGGGCGGCCCTGTACCCCACGCTCCTCACGGGGATGCACGGCAGCTACTACGGCACGTCGCTCAGCGCCGCGTGGGTGGATCCAGGCCAGTTCTTCGCGCACGTGGACGAGAACGAGATCGGGTACGTCGAGACCAACAAGTCGCAGATCAAGTTCTTCATCGGCCACTTCTCCGGATACATGTTGTCCTGCGGTCGGCAGTGATCGCACGCCACGAGACCCTCTCGTGGCCAACGTCGACCGGAGAAACGTCATGAAAGTTTTGCGTCGTCCCCGGGACTGTGTCGCGGAGGCGCGTCAGCTCGCGCACCGAGGCCGGTCTGCCGACTTGCGCGGGACTCCTGCGGAAGCACTCGGGTGGTACGACCGCGCACTCGCCGTGCTGATGACCGAGCCGCCGAGCGAGATGCAGGCGGACGTGCTGCGCTGGAAGGCAACGGCACATCGAGAATGCGGCGACACGGCCGCCGCCGATCGCCTGTACGGGCAGAGCAGCGAGGTGGCTCGCGCCGCGGGATATCTGGCGGGAGCGGCACACGTGGCCAACTGCCGCGCGATCGTGGCGCAGCGGCGCGGTGATCTGGACGCGGCCGCGAGCCTGTACGCGGAATCGGCGGAGCTGGCGGAACGGGCCGGCGACACACGTCTGGGAGTGATGGTGTTGAGGAACGGCGGCGTGCTCCGCAGCATCCGCGGCGATTGGAGGGAAGCGGTGGACTGCTTCGAGCGCAGCCTGGAGAGAGCCGAGTCGAGTGGAGATACCGACGGGATGACGCGGGCGATCAACAACATCGCCGTCGTCTACACCAAGCAGCAGCGATTTGCCGAGGCGGAGCCGCTCTGTGAGCGAGTGCTGGCGCTCGTGCGCGAGGCGGGCGATGCGCTGGGCGAGAGCCTGTGCGAGTTCAACCGCACCGAGCTGTTCCTGGCGGAAGGGCGGTTCGATGAGGCCGAGCTATCGTGCACCCGCGGGTTGGCGATCGCGGATCGGCGGGGGGACCACCTGCGGCGAGCGAAGGGACTGCAGCTGCTGGCGCGGCTGGCGCGGCTCGAGGGTCGCGTGAACGCCGCCGACCCGCGGCTGCGGGAGGCGCTCGATCTCTCCGACCGGGGCGAGGATGCGCTGCTGCACGGGGAGGTGCTGATGGAGTGGGGAGCGGTGTGCCTGGCGCGCGGAGACCGCGGGACAGCGGGCCACTGGCTCCGTCGGGCGCGGGACGTTTTCGCGTCGATCGACGCTCGGCACGAGCTCGAGACGGCGCGCCGCGAGCTGGGGGCGCTGGCCGATGTGTGACGTAGATCACAGCCGGAAGACTCCTTACGGAGCAGCTTGCCTGGCGAGCTCGACTACACTGTCGAGCTTCCAGACCGTCAGATCGGGCGCGCTTCCGTGGGGACGACGTGGTCACCTTGAGCACTGCCGGCGCCCATGGCGCCCGAGTGAACGTGCGCGGCGGCGGACCGAAGGTCGGCGGCGAGCCGTTCACCTTCGACCAGATCGTCGGGTCGAGTGCGCCCCTCCAGCGAGCGGTGGAGGTGGCGCGCATGGTTGCGCGCGCCCGGCTGACGACCGTGCTCCTGGTGGGAGAGACGGGCACCGGCAAGGAGCTGTTCGCGCGCGGTATCCATTGTGAAGGGCCAACCGCGGCCGCGCCCTTCGTAGCGGTCAACTGCGCCGCGATTCCCGAGTCGTTGCTCGAGTCGGAGCTGTTCGGACACGAGGCGGGAGCGTTCACCGGCGCTCACTCGCGGAAGATCGGCCTGATGGAGCTCGCCGGCTGCGGCACCCTGTTTCTCGACGAGCTGCATCACCTGCCGCCGCTGCTCCAGCCCAAACTCTTGCGCGCGCTCGAGGAGCGGCGCGTGCGACGGTTGAGCGGATCGCATGAGATCAGCATCGAGTGCCGGATCATCGCCGCGACGAACGTGGCCATCGAGGACGCGGTGCACGCGGGGACATTCCGTGAGGATCTGTTCTATCGGCTGAACGTGTTGCGCGTGGACATCCCGCCGCTGCGCGACCGTCGGGACGATGTGGAGATGCTGGCGAGGCACTTCCTCCGCGAGATCGCGCGGATGCACGATGCCCCGGTGAAACGGCTCGCGCCGGAGACGGGCGCCAGGCTGCGTGCTCACTCCTGGCCCGGCAACGTGCGGGAGTTGCGCAATGTGATGGAACGCGCGGCCGTGCTGAGTGGAATGGATCCAGAAGTACGGCCGGCGCACCTGCTCATCCAGCAGCGCCGCACCCGGGCCGGGATGGATCGCGACCATCGGCGCTGCGTGGGGCAGATCGACGTGCCCGAGGGGGGGAAGACGTTGGCGGCGATCGAGCGCGAGGCGGCGGTGCTGACCCTCCAGCTCACCGGGGGCAATCAGAGTCAGGCTGCGCGGCTGCTCGGCATCTCCCGGCCGACGCTGGCGAGGATCATCCGCGAGGGGACGGCGGTGGTGGAGGAGCAGGCGTCATGAGATGAGGGCCGTCGCGGTGTCCGCGCGAGCTGTAAGTGATAAGCCCGGAAGCCAGTGCAGAAGACGCCGTAGGCTGTAAGCTGATAAGCGATACGCCGCTCGCTGATCCTTGTTTCGAAAGGCACCTCGAAACTTGGGCTGGATCGGAACGGCGGGGCGGAGTGGCAACGGCGTTGCTCCTCCGCCCTTCGTCACCTACGTCGCCAAGTTTCGCGATCTCATTCGCACCCGCGATCAGCGAGAAGCTTATTGCTCAAGAGCTTACAGCCTACCGCGTCTTCTGCCCTGGCTTCCGGGCTTCATGCTTACGGCCTAGAGCTTCACGGCAGCGCGAAGGCCACGTAACTCCCTCCCGACTTCGCCCCGTTCTTCCCGCCTCCACAGGCGATCACGAGGTACTCCTTCCCCCCTACCATGTAGAGGGCCGGCGTGGCTGTGCCGGCGAATGGCAGCTCGGCTTCCCACAACAACCGGCCGGTGGCTTTGTCGAAGGCGTGCATCTTGTTGTCGTAGCTCGTCGCGGCGATGAACAGCAGCCCGTTCTCCGTCACGACGGGCCCACCATAGTTGTCCGTGCCCGTGTTCTTCATTCCCTTGGCCGCGAGCGCCGGATACTCGCCGAACGGGATCTTCCAACGGATCGTGCCCTTGTCCAGATCGATCGCGTTCAGCGTCCCCCACGGCGGCGAGATGGCCGGGTAGCCGTCAGGATCGAGAAAGATGTTGTAGCCGTCGTTGCGGTACTTGAGAAAGTTCGGGTTCTGCGCCGCCGTCTCGGCGACGTCGTGTCCCGTGATGAGAAAGTCGGCAAGTCCATTGATGGCACCGCCGTCCAACACACTCCCGAACCCCGGCATTCTTCCCTGCCCCTGCCGGATGATCGACACCAGCTCGTCCTTCGTCTTCCGCTGCCCGATGCCGACGAGTGATGGTATCTGACCCGGCGTTCCGGCGAGGTCGCCGCGATGACAGCTCGCGCAGTTGGCCTGATACAGCGAGCGATCGCTGCGCGGCTCCATCTTGAGCAGCCACGCCATCTCGTTGGAGTTCACATAAAGGAGTTTCGTGGCCGGATCGAACGCTGCGCCACCCCACTCCGCGCCGCCGTCATATCCCGGGAACACGATCGTCCCCTTCGCGCTCGGCGGCGTGAACAATCCCTTCCCCTCGTACTGCCTGAACGTCTTCAACGCGTATGCATGGGCCGCCGGCGTGCGACGTGTCAGCATTGCCTCGGTGAGTGTCTGCCGAGCGAATGGTGGCGGCTTGAGGGGCAGATGCTGCGTCGGGCTCGCGCGCTCACCATCGAGCGTCGACGCAGGATATTTTCGCTCAGCGATCGGAAAGAGCGGCGCTCCGGTCGCGCGGTCGAGCAGCCACACGTGTCCCGTCTTGGTGGTCTGCGCGACCGCGTCGACGTTCCGGCCGTTGCGCGTGACGGTGACCAGGGATGGCCGAGCGGGGAAGTCGAGATCCCAGAGGTCGTGCTTGATGCCCTGGAAGTGCCAGACGCGCTTGCCCGTGCGGGCGTCGAGCGCGAGCACGGTGTTGGCGAACAGGTTGTCGCCGTGGCGATTGCTGCCGTAGAAATCGAACGACGCGGAGCCGGTTGCGGCGAACACGATCGCGCGCGCCGAGTCGACGGTCACCCCCGACCAGGCATTGGCGCCGCCGGAGATCTTCCACGCGTCCTTCGGCCAGCTGTCGTAGCCGAACTCGCCCGGATGCGGAATGGTGTGGAAGATCCACCGCAGCTCGCCGGTTTTGAGGTCGTACGCACGGATGTCGCCCGGCGACGAGGGAAGACTCTCGGCGACCGTGCTGCCGATGATGAGCAGGCCCTCGAACACGACGCCGGGAGTGCTGGCGCTGATCGTCACGCTCTCGATCGGGCGATCCAGTCCCTTGCGCATGTCGACGCGCCCCGAGTCGCCGAAGCTCGTGATCGGCAGGCCAGTCTTGCGGTCCAGCGCCCACAGCCAGTTGCGATGGGTGAACAGCACGCGGTCCCCGGTGACGACGACGCCGCGGTGGCGGAAGCGCTGGCTCGACGGATGCCCAACCGTGGGATCGAAGCTCCAGAGCTGCTTCCCGGTCGCTGCATCGAGCGCGAAGATGCGAAGTCGCGGGCTCGCGGCATAGAGCACGCCGTCGATGACGATCGGGTTGGACTGCATCTCCGAGCCGGCGAACTCGTCGCCGGTGTCGTAGCGCCAGGCTTGGGTCAGCTGGCGGACGTTGGCGGGAGTGATCTGGGCGAGGGTCGAGTAGTGGGTGTTGTTCGCGTCGCCGCCATAGAGGGGCCAGTTGACGGTCTGGGCTGACGCTGTTGTGGCGGTTAGCGGGAACAGCAGGGCGACGACTACACGGGGGCTTGGCATGCGCGGAAGGAGCGGGGCGCCTGGACGCGTGATGGCAGCTCAGGACAAGCTCGGAAGCCAGTGCAGAAGACGCTGTCAGCACCAAGCTGTCAAGCCTGAAGCTCTCGCTGATCGCTTACGGGAGGGCCATCGCGAAACGTGGGCTGGTTCGTAACGAAGGGCGGCGCGGCCATCGTCCTGAGCGCGGCGAAGGCCGACAATCGCCGTTCGTCACCGACGCGGCCAAGTTTCGGGATCTCATTCGAACCCGTGATCAGCGAAGGCGTATCGCTTGACAGCTTACCTCTGACAGCGTCTTCTGCCCTGGCTTCCGAGCTTACCGCTTATCGCTTGTCGGAGGTTAGGTACTCAATTGCCCTGATCCCCGGGAGAAAGAAGTACCCTCCCCCGCGCACCGTCACGAAGCCACACAGGTCGCTCACCGTTCTCCGGAGCGGGGTCGCCTGCATCGTGAACTTCCCCGCGCACTCGGACTGGTCGCCGACGATCGGATCGGTCTCGCCATAGAGTCCGGCGAAGAGGGGATTGTTCACCCACGTCTGCTGCACGAACTCGAACTGCCGCTCGAGGTCCGCGTTCAGGCAGATGAAGTGCAGGCCGCGCTCCTTGCCGTCGTCCTCGGTGCGGCGATCGTCGGCGATGCGGTCGCCGTACGAGCGACCGCGCCGGAGGAGGCGATGCTTGTTCGCCG
>JALYXJ010000455.1 GCA_030947165.1 Gemmatimonadota bacterium | reverse complement strand
GCTCACAGCCGACCGAACGCTGGATGCCGAAGGACGTCTGCTCGCGCCCGGCCTCATCGACATCCACATCCATGGCGCCGGCGGCGCCGACACCCTCGAGGGCACGCGGGAATCGCTGGCTACCATGTCGCAGACGCTGGCCCGGCTTGGCACCACCAGCTTCCTGGCGACCGTCGTCTGCGATCCGTCGCGAGCAAACGCGCATCTAGTCGTCGCCGCACAGGCCGTGGGTTCCGCGCTCGGCGGAGCGCGACTGCTCGGTATCCATCTGGAGGGCCCCTTCATCAATCCCCTCCGCCGCGGCGGGCTTCCGCCCTGGAGCGTCCTGCCTCCGTCTCCAGGCGTTCTCGAGACGCTCCTGGCGCTCACCGCGGGAACGCTCCGCGTGATGACGATCGCGCCCGAGGTGGAGGGGAGCCTCCCGATCGTCGAGCGGCTCGCGGCCGCCGGGATCGTTGCCGCGCTCGGACATTCCGATGCCGATCACAAGCAGGCGGCGATCGGCTTCGACGCCGGCATCACCCATGTCACCCATCTCTGGAACGCGATGCGCGCGCTGCACCATCGCGATCCCGGTCCGGTGACCGCCGTTCTCGACCGCGAGAGCGTGACGGTCGAGCTGATCGCCGACGGAGTGCACCTGCATCCGAGCGTCGTCGAGCTGACCGTCAGGGCGCTGGGGGTGGCGCGCTGCATCTGCATCACCGACGGGATGCGCACCGTCGGGATGCCCGACGGCGCCTACGTCTTTTCGGGGCGCGAAGGCGAGACGCGCGACGGCACCGCGCGCTACCTCGACGGCACCCTCATCGGAACCTCGGTCGGACTGTGGGAGATCGTGCGCCGCTTCATGCGTCACTCTGGCTGTACGTTGGCCCAAGCCATCGACAGCGCGGCGCGCGCGCCGGCCCGACTACTGGGTCTCGAGCACCGGCTGGGACGCATCGCGCCAGGATACGAAGCGGATCTCGTTCTCCTCGATCCCGATCTCGCGGTTTACGCGACCGTCGTCGCCGGCGAGCTGCTCTACCAATGCTGAGTGCGCTACCGGGGAGCTTCCGGATCCTTGATCTCGATCGGCGCCGCGGCGCCCTTCTCGGGCGCCCGCGCGGCGCCCTTCTCGGTGAAGAGGCGCGTCATGAATCGCTGCCCGTCGCCGATCCGCTCGACCTCGATCGCGACGGCGTCGAGGGACTGCTCGAGCTGCGTCAGGCGGTCGCTGAGCTCACCGGGGGGGGCAGGGATCACCGACCCCGCCTGGCGCCAGACGCGGCCCGCGTAGCTACTCGGTGCGAGCCGCCACACGAAGTACGCTCCCAGGAGCAGCAACCCGGCGTGTACGGCGGCATGGAGCAGTTCTCCTCCGGCGGCGGCGAACACCGCGCCGCCAGCATTGATGACGGTGAAGACGCTCACCCCGAGCCAGACTTTGGAGCGTCGAGTCATGACAAGTTCCTTCTGGAGATCGAGCCAGAGCGCCAGCGCCGTCGCCCCTTACGTGCGGCTCCACTGCGTGGTTTCCATACTCGCCCTTCATGAATTCCCAACGGTTCAGTTACGGACGCGTCGGGCCAGATGATACAGCGGCGGGCCGAGCGCGGCGGCGATGGCGGTGCTCACCAGAGTGGGGAGCCCGAACTCGCCATCGCGCAGCTCCAACCCGACGACGATCGCGAGAATCAGTACCGGTAGCAGGGCGAGCGCGCACACGCCCGCCCATCCCAGCGGAATCCGAAAAGGGCCCCGGAGCGTCGGCTCCACGCGCCGAATCCGGAGCAGAGCGCCAAACTCGAGAAAGAGGGCCATCGAATAGAGCAGAACGTCGGCCACGACCAGCTTCCGGAAGGGCAGCAACGTGAAGAGCGAATACAGCGCGGCTGCGATGAGTACCGCATTGCGCGGCGTGCCGCGCGCATCGGTGGCGGCGATCGGCTTCGGCAGCAGGCCGTCCTCGGCGACGACGAGGGGAATGCGAGAGTAGACGAGCAGCAGCGCGCCAAAGAGGCTGACCGCGCTCACCATCCCCGCGGCGCCGATCCACGCTGCGAGTGGCCGCCCAGCGGCACCGCCCGCCAGTCGCGCGATCGCGGGCCATCCGCCCTCGCGCCAGAGCGTCCAGTCGCTGGCGCCGAGCGTGGCCGAGAGGGGAATCAGATAGCCCAGCGAGACCAGCGGAAGGGTGAGCGCGAGCGCTCGCGGGTAGGTGCGGGGCGCGTCCACGATCTCGCCGCCAACGGTCGACGCGTTGTCCCACCCGATGTAGTTCCAGAGCGCGATCGACAGCCCCACACCGAGGCTGCCGAGGGCGCTGCCGCCATTGCGAGTGAGCGGGGTCCAGGGAGCGTGCGAGATGTGCGGTGTCGCTGCGAGCGCGAGAAGCAGAAAGGGGACGAGCACCAGCGTGCCCGCGGCGACGGCGAATCGCCCCACCGGGCGCGCTCCGCGCAGATTGAGCGCGGTCGCGCTCCAGATCACCGCCAGAGCGATCGCCCAGCGCAGCAGGGAGGACGAGGCCGCTGGGCCACCGCCTCCGACTCCGAGCGCCGGGATGAAGTAGGCGAGGTACTCGACGAAGAGCAGCGGGTAGATCGCCATGTCCACGAGGGAGTAGAGCCAGGTCCACCACGCGTTCTGGAACGCCCAGAAGGGACCGAAAGCGCGCTCCACCCAGCGGTAGTAGCCGCCTTCCTCCGGAAGCATGCTCGCCAACTCGCCCACGATCAGCGTCTCCGGAAGCGACCAGAAGATCGGCACCAACAGTAGAATCAGGAGAGCCATCCCGGGGCCCACCGAGGCAACGAGCCCCTCGGTGGTGAACGGGCCGCCCGAGATGTTGAAGTACATCACGAAGACGAGCGGCAGCGTCGTCAGCGTGCGGCGGATCGCGGTCATCTGCCTCGTTCGCTGGTAGAATGAAGCGTTCGTTATGTTGTCACGGTGCGGCTGGCGTCGCCGAGCGGCACAAGAATAACATCCTCACCCGAGACATGCGCCCTTCGTCCCATCCACGCCCGCTTCTCGCCCTGCTCGCGCCGCTCATCGCGATCGTGTCTCCTGCGACGCTCCGGGCCCAGCCACTACCGTCGGCGCCGCTCGCGATCTCTCTGACCCCACCTCCGATCGCGCGCGAGTTTCGTGGCGCGTGGGTCGCGAGCGTGGCGAACATCGACTGGCCGTCGCGGCGCGATCTCTCCCCCGACGAGCAGCGTGCCGAGTTGCTGCGCATCTTCGATCGCGCGGTCGCGCTCAGGCTCAACGCGATCATCCTCCAGGTGCGGCCGGCGGCGGATGCGCTCTATCCGTCGCGTCTCGAGCCCTGGTCGGAGTACCTCACGGGGAAGATGGGAGCCGGTCCGGTGCCCCCGTATGACCCACTCGCGTTCGCGGTGCAGGAGGCGCATGCTCGCGGGCTCGAGCTGCACGCGTGGTTCAATCCGTACCGCGCGCGACACTCCTCGGGCGTGGGCGAGCCGTCGCCGTCGCATGTGAGCCGGCGTCATCCCGAGCGGGTACGCCAATACGGGCACTTTCTCTGGATGGATCCGGGAGACCCGACCGTGCGGGAGGACGCGCTGCGGGTCGTTCGCGATGTGGTGCGCCGGTACGACGTCGATGGGATACACATCGACGATTACTTCTATCCGTACCAGGAGCGCGACGCGGCCGGCCGGGCAATCGACTTTCCGGATGAGCGGAGCTGGCGCCGCTATCGCCGACATCGCAAGCATCACCTCAGCCGCGACGACTGGCGGCGTCGCAACGTGGATCTGTTCGTCCAGCAGCTCTACCGCACCGTACACGCGACCAAGCCTTGGGTGAGAGTTGGCGTGAGTCCGTTCGGCATCTGGCGCCCTGGCAACCCTCCTGGTGTCGCCGGCCTGGATGCGTACACGGAGCTCTACGCCGACTCGCGGCGGTGGGTGCGCCAGGGGTGGCTCGATTACGTCGCCCCGCAGCTCTACTGGCCGATCGCCGCGCCGAGCCAGCCCTTCTCCTCACTCCTGTCCTGGTGGGTTGCGCAGAATACCCATCATCGCCACCTCTGGCCCGGGCTCAACGCGAGCCGGATCGAGAGCGGAAATGCCCGGAGCTGGAAATCGGAGGAGATCCTGGGAGAGATCGACCTCACGCGCGCGCAGAGCGGAGCGACCGGAAACATCCTCTACAGCATGTCGGTGCTCATGCTCGACCGGGATAGCATCGACGAGCGATTGACCAGCACCGCCTACCTGCATCCTGCGCTGGTGCCGGCGTCGCCCTGGTTGGGCGCACGCCGCCCGCGCCCTCCGCGTATTCGCGTGCGCGATGACAGCGTGGGCACCGGCGCCGAGGTGACGCTCTCTCCTGTTGCCGGTGAGAAGAGGTCTCTCTGGACGGTGCGCGCGCGATTTGGCGACGGCTGGTCACAGGAGATCGTGCCCGCAGCCGAGCGGACCCACCCGGTCATCGGCCCCCCGGGTATCGCGCCCGACATGGTCGTCGTCTCGGTGATCGGCAGAACAGGAGTGGAGAGCCCGGTCGTGATCGCCGTCAGGCGGCGGTGCGAGGCGCCGAGTGGAGGGTGCTGGGACAAACGCTGAGAGCGACCGGGCCAGTCTGAGGCTGCACGATGAAAAAGGGCCAGGCAGATCGCCCGGCCCTCTCTCACGTCCGACGCTGTGCAGCTCTGACCGGATCGTTCCCCGTTACGGGCAGGAGACGACGCCGTCCAGCTGGCCCGCGCCCACATCGCCGCCGACGTGAATCTGGCAGCTGTTGGCCGCGCCCGAGATCGCCGAGTTCACGCCGACTGCCGACCAGCCCTTGGTGATGCCCGCGCTGGTGATCGTGATCGTCACGTTCTTCGACGGCGCATCGTTGATCGCCGCGAGGGAGGTCGAGTAGGTCTGGTTGTCGGCGAAGTAACCCTCTTCGGCCGTCGCCAGATTGCGCAGGTCGGTCTTGACCGTGGCGAAGTACGCCTTGTCCTTCGTGTTGGCGAACTTCGGGATCGCGATCGCGGCCAGAATGCCGATGATGA
>JALYXJ010000447.1 GCA_030947165.1 Gemmatimonadota bacterium | reverse complement strand
GGCAAGGTGCTGACGCACGAGCACGAGGGCACGCACGTGCAGCTCGGCGTCGAGATGGCGACGAAGTACGGCGAGAACCCGATCATCGTGAACTGCATCGCGGCGCACCACGACGACGTGCCGCACGAGAGCGAGGTGTCGGTGCTCGTGCAGGCGGGCGACTCGATTTCCGGCTCTCGCCCGGGCGCACGGCGCGAGGCGTTCGAGACGTACGTGAAGCGCCTCGAGGGGCTCGAGCGAATCGCGTCGAGCTACAAAGGCGTGGAACGAGTGTTCGCGATCCAGGCCGGCCGCGAGATCCGCGTGGTCGTGGTGCCCGACGACGTGGACGACGGGCGGATGACGACCCTGTCGGAGGAGATCGCACGGCGCATCGAGGCCGAGCTGCAGTATCCGGGGCAGATCAAGGTGGTGCTGATCCGCGAGACACGGGCGGTGGACTTTGCCCGCTGACGTGATGGCTACGGCACGACTGATCAACGGGACCGAGCTCGCCAAGAAGATCCGCGCCGAGGTCGCGGCCGACGTCGCCACGCTGAGGGCGCGGGGGGTGACACCGGGACTCAGCGTCGTGCTCGTCGGCGACGACGCAGCCAGCGCGGTGTACGTGGGCGCCAAGGAAAAGGCGTCCCGCGAGGCGGGCATGGCCGGCGAGACGATCCGGCTCCCCGCGAGCACATCTCAGGCGCAGCTGCTCGCGCTGGTGAAGCAGCTCAATCAGGACGAGCGTGTGCACGGCATCCTCGTGCAGATGCCCCTTCCCGGACAGATCGATCCCGACACGGTCATCCGGCAGATCAGCCCCGACAAGGACGTCGACGGCTTCCATCCGGTGAACGTCGGCAAGCTGCTGATCGGTGAAACCGATGGCTTCGCGCCGTGCACCCCGGTCGGCGTGCAGCGGATGCTCGTCGAGTACGGCGTGGAGACGCGCGGCGCCAACGTGGTCGTGATCGGCCGCAGCACGATCGTGGGCAAGCCGATGGCGGCGCTGCTGATGCAGAACGGGCCAGGCGCCGACGCGACGGTCACCGTCTGCCACAGCCGCACCCGCGACCTCGCGTCGCACACGCGGAGCGCCGATATCCTCATCGTCGCGGCCGGCCGGCCGCGCATGGTCACGGCCGACATGGTGAAGCCCGGCGCCGTCGTCATCGACGTCGGCATGAACCGGATTGCCGATCCGATGACGAAGAGCGGCACGCGCCTCGTCGGCGACGTGGACTTCGAGGCGGTGCGTCAGGTGGCGTCGCTGATCACCCCCGTGCCGGGCGGGGTGGGCCCGATGACCATCGCCATGCTGCTCCGCAACACCGTGCGCGCGGCGCAACGGACGCTCTCGGCGTGACTCGCCGCCGCTCGTCTTCGCCGCGCGGCGAGATGCAGGCCGCATCGCCGTCACTGTTCGACGCCGAGCCGCCCGAGGCGCCGTCGCTCTATGACGAGGTCGGCGACACCTTTCCCGGTGCCAGCCCAGGTTCGGCGATCGCCGTCTCGACACTGACGCAGACGGTGAAGGACGTCGTGGAAGGTGCCTTCATCCCGCTGTGGGTGCGCGGGGAGATCAGCGACTTCAAGGCCCATCGCAACGGGCACTGGTACTTCTGCCTGCGCGATCAGTTCTCGCAGTTGAAGTGTGTTGTGTGGTCGCGCGACCAGCTCGGACTCCCCGCCGCCCCCGACGACGGGATGCAAGTGACGGCCTTCGGCCAGGTCGGCGTCTACGCGGCGCGCGGCGACATGCAGTTCACGATCCGGCGCATGGAAGCGGAGGGCGACGGCCTGTGGCGGAAGGCGCTGGAGCGCACGCGTCTTCGGCTCGAGCGCGACGGCTTTCTCGCGCCGGAGCGAAAGCGCGCGCTGCCGCGGTTCCCGCGGTGCATCGCCGTGGTGACGAGCAGCAGCGGCGCGGCCCTGCGTGACATCGTGGCCGTCGTTCGGCGGCGTGCACCGGGCGTGGAAGTCGTGGTCGTGCACGCCGCGGTGCAGGGGGAGAGCGCGCCGCGGGAGCTCTGCGCCGCACTCGATCGCGTGGGCCGCTGGGGTCGCGCCGAGCTCGTGATCATCGGCCGCGGCGGCGGATCGCGCGAAGATCTGTGGGCGTTCAACGACGAGCGGGTGGCGCGCGCTGTCGCGGCGTGCCCGGTGCCGACGATCTCCGCCGTCGGCCACGAGGTCGATCTCACGCTCTGCGACCTGGTGGCCGATCAGCGCGCGCCCACGCCGTCCGCCGCCGCCGAAGCGGCTGTGCCGTCGCGTCACGAGATCGCCCGCGAGCTCGCGGCGCAGCGCCGCCACCTCGTCTCGGCGATCGACGCGTGTCTGTCCGAGCCGAGACACCGCGCCGCGACGGCTGCGCGAGCGCTGTCCTCGGCTGTGACGGATCATCTGACGTCGCGCCGCACCGCGTTCGGCGGCCTTGCTGGTCGCCTCCACGCGCTCAGCCCTCTCGCCACGCTGGAGCGAGGCTACGCCGTGGCGCGCGACCCGGACGGCCGCGCGCTCGGGTCGGTGGCCGACTTCCAGCCCCACGGCATTTTCACGCTCCGACTGCGCGACGGCGAGGTGGACGCCGAGACCCGCTCCATCCGCGGGATCGATGGAGGGGCGGCGTGACCATCGAGCGCAAGCTCGCGCGCCTGGAGGAGATCGTCGCCCTGCTCGAGGGAGAGTCGCTGGAACTTGCGACCGCCCTCGCGCTGTTCGAGGAAGGGGTCGCCTGCCTGCGTGAGGCAGCAGGCACTCTCTCGGAAGCGGAAACCCGCGTGCAGAAGCTCACGGAGCTCGCCAATGGGGCATTCGGCGTGGAAGCGCTGGACGACGACGATGACGACTGACGTGATCGTGGATTTCGCCGACGCGCGTGGCTCCATCGGCGTCGCGCTGAGTGGCGTGTGCGAGCGGTACCTTGCCGGCGTCGCCTCGCCCGTCAGCGATGCGATCCGGTACAGCCTGCTCGGCGAAGGCAAGCGAATGCGCGGCATTCTGTTTCTCAGCGCGTTCGAGGCCGCCGGTGGCCGCGGCGACGCCGCCGACCTCGCCGCGGCGATCGAGGTCGTGCACGCCTATTCCCTGGTGCACGATGACCTGCCCTGCATGGACGACGACGACGTCCGGCGCGGGCGTCCGACGGTGCACAAGGTGTACGGCGTGGCTGCGGCCACCGCCGCGGGGCTGGCCATGGTGCCGCTCGCCGCCTGCTGCGCGGCTGATGCGTCCCGCGCACTCGGCCTCGACGACGCCGAGGTGGGAGCGATCGTGACGGAGCTGATGCGCGCGTCGGGCGCTGGGGGCATGATCGGCGGACAGCTCCTCGACCTGGAAGGCGAGGGGCGCCCGCTGGCGCTCGCGGACCTGGAGCGAATCCATCGCGCCAAGACCGGCGCGCTGATCACCGCAGCCGCCACACTCGGCGGAAGCGCCGCGTCGGCACCGGCCGTGCGTCTGGAGGCGCTGGCCACCTATGGCGCGGCGGTGGGGCTGGCCTTCCAGATCGCCGACGACGTCCTCGACGTGACCGCCACCACCGACCAACTTGGAAAGACCGCCGGCCGGGATCTGGCCCTGCGCAAGAGCACCTATCCGGCGCTGCTCGGGGTAGAAGGTGCCCAGGCGCGCGCCGCCGCGCTGATCGACGACGGCTGCCGGGCCCTCGAGCGCGTCGGCCTGCTGACCCCGCCCCTGGAGCGGATCGCACGCTTCACGGTCGAGCGTACCTCTTAGATTCAGCCTACCATGTCTCTCCTTGACCGCATCGACTCTCCCGCCGACCTGCGCCCCCTCACGCGCGACGAGCTTCGCACGCTCGCCGACGACGTCCGGGCACGGATGGTGGACGTCTGCTCTCGCACCGGCGGCCACATCGGCGCCGGACTGGGGGTCGTGGAGCTGACGATCGCCCTGCATCACGTCTTTCAGACGCCGCGCGACCAGTTGGTGTGGGACGTCGGGCACCAGGGCTACCCGCACAAGCTCCTCACGGGACGCAACAAGCAGATGGAGACGCTTCGCCAGGAGAATGGGATCTCCGGATTTCTGAAGCGTTCCGAGAGTCCGTACGACACCTTCGGCGCCGGACACGCTGCCACCGCCATCTCGGCGGCGCTCGGCATGGCGGCGGCACGCGACATCAACGGCGAGCAATTGAAGGTCGTCGCCATACTTGGTGACGGAGCTCTGACGTCAGGCCTTGCGTACGAGGGCCTCAACAATGCCGGGCACTCGGATCGCGACATCGTGGTGGTGCTGAACGACAACGAGATGTCCATCGCCCCGAACGTCGGCGCGATGCACAAGTATCTCACGTCGATCCAGCGCAATCCGATGTACAACCGGCTGCGCGCCAAGGTGGGCGAGCTGGTGGATGCCGTGCCGGGTCCCGTCGGCGCGATCGTGCGGCGCTGGGAAGAGAGCGTGAAGACCTTCCTCACCCCGGGCGTGCTGTTCGAGGAGCTCGGCTTCCGGTACTTCGGCCCGATCAACGGGCACGACATCGACATGTTGGTGGACACCTTTGCGGCCGTGCGCGATATGAGCGGCCCGCGGCTGGTGCACGTCATCACGCAGAAGGGAAAGGGATTTCCCGCCGGCGAGCATGCGGCCGGCGAGAAGTGGCACGCCCTGCCGCCGGGCCACGACCCCGCGACTGGCAAGCAGCTCAAGTCCTTGTCGGGGAACCCGGCGTACACCGCGGTGTTCGGCAAGGGCCTCGCCGAGCTGGGCACCGTGAATCAGAAGGTGGTGACGATCACCGCGGCGATGCCGAGCGGCACGGGCACCGCGGCATTCGCCAAGGCGCATCCGTCGCGGTTCTTCGACGTGGGCATCGCCGAGGGGCATGCGGTC
>JALYXJ010000438.1 GCA_030947165.1 Gemmatimonadota bacterium | reverse complement strand
CGCTCCAAGCTCCGTCGAGGCGATGCGCGGCGCAAGCGCCACGCCGACGATCACGGCGTCTTGGCCGCCGAGTCGCGCTTGGCGTTGAGGAGCTTCTTGTTTTCCGTGTGGTGCATCTTGGTCGCCTTGAGACCACCATGCTTCGTGGCATCCACGACTTCGCCCGTCATGGCATCGACGGTCACGGTGCTCGCGCCCTTGTTCTTGTTCAGGACGTGCACCTCGTACACTAGCCGGCCGCCCGAACTCTCGAGCTCCGCGGAGCTGACCTCACCGTTGTCGGCGTGGGCGCGAGCGAGCGCGAATGCGGAGTCGCCACTGATCTTCGCGCTGCTGGCCAGGCTCTGGTTCACCTTCACATCCACACGCGCGGCTTTCTCAGGCTGCACGTTCTGGGCGGCGGCGGGTGCGGCGATCGCGGCGACGAAGGCCGCGGCGAATAGGAATCTGTTCATGGGTAGTACTCCTATTGAGGTCGCAATCGTACGGATACGACGCTACCTGTAGCAGGATGCGTGCACGCCGAAGCGTACTGAGGCGCTGCGCCATCACCGCCCCTTGAAGAGGGGTTTCCGCTTTTCGCGGAATGCGGTCATGGCTTCGCCGACATCCGCCGTGGTGAAGCAGTACTTGATGTGCGTGAGCTCTTCCTGGAGTGCGGCGTCGAGCGGGCGGTCGAAGGTGCGTGTGAGCAACCGCTTCGTGAGGGCGTGGGCGAGGGGCGCCCCGGCGGCGAGCGTCGCCGCATAGGTCGCTGCGGCCGTCGGGAGCTCGGCGTCCGGCACCACGACGGCGCCCAGCCCGATGCGCTCCGCTTCGGCGGCGTCCACATCGCGCCCGGTGAGGAGGATGTCCGACGCGCGCGCGAGACCGATATGGCGCGGCAGGAAATAGCTCACCCCCGCGTCGGGGCTCAGGCCGCGCCGCACGTAGCCCGCCGTCATCCTCGCCGACGACGCGACGAGTCTGATGTCGCACGCCAGCGCCAGCCCGAAGCCGGCGCCCGCCGCCGCGCCGTTCACGGCCGCGAGCACGGGCTTCTCGCATGCGAGAACGGCCAGTACCCAGCTCCCCACCCAGGCGTAGGGATCGAGTCGATCGGCACGCGTGGCCGTCGGCAGCTCCGGCGGCGCCGAGAGATCGAGTCCCGCACAGAATGCGCGGCCCGCGCCGGTCAACACGACGACGCGCACGGCGTCGTCGCGAGCGGCATCGGCGAGCGCCGTGACGAGCGAGGTCGCGAGCGCACCGTTGACGGCGTTGAGCTTGTCGGGCCGGTCGAGCGTGATGGTGCGGACGCCGTCGGCGGTGGTGTCGAGCTTGAGGTGCGCGTATTCGGTCATGCGGGAATGATGCGGCCGGAGCCGACCGGTGTCGAGCCTCGTGTAGCAGCTGACTCGACTGAGTTCCCAGGACTGAATCACTGCGTACAGAGAACGGGGTTGCCCGATGCCGATTGGCGAGTAGAGAATGGTCCAGTGGAGTACAGAGTACTCCACCGAACCACTCACCACTCGCCAATCAACTCTCCGGCGACTGCGTTCTCTGTGGTGAGTCGACAGACCTTCAGGATTGCAGTCAACGACTACCCACTACCTCGGCCGATCCGGCACCTCGGCGATCGTCCGCCGACTCAGTGACTGGGCGAGCTCGGCGAGCCGGATGAAATCCGCGCGGTAGCCTTCCGGGTCCGCGCCACGGGCGCCGCTGGCCAGCGACACCACCTGTGGCCAGGTGAGCGTGCCGGCGTTGGGCGACTGACGCAGCAGCATTCCGAACCCGGCGACGGCGCTGGCGAACCGCATCGATTCGGATGGCGTGCCGCCGATGGTGCGGTTGGCGCGCACCGGGTGGGTGACGAGCCTGCTCTCCTCGCCGTCCGGTGCCTTGTACCGCATCGCGACGTGCAGGAGCTCGTTCGCCGGCGCCGCGCCGCGCACCGTCTGCCGCTGATAGCGGAGCGGCGCAACCTCGGGGAGCTTCACGTCGAGCCGTACGTCGCTGCGCACGATCTCGTAGAGCGCCGTCACGCTATGGCCGGCGCCCACGTCGCCGGCGTCCTTCGCATCGTTCGCGAAGTCCTCGTCGCGCAGGAGACGGTCTTCATAACCGAGCAGACGATAGGCCTGCACACGCGTGGGATCGAACTCGACCTGGAGCTTCACGTCCTTGGCCACGGTCAGCAGCGTGCCACCCATCTCCTTGACGAGCATCTTGCGCGCCTCGAGGAGATCGTCGATGTAGCCGTAGTTGCCGTTGCCCGCGCCGGCGAGCTTCTCCATCTTCGCGTCCTTGTAGTTCCCCATGCCGAAGCCGAGGATCGTGAGGTACGCACCTTCCTTGCGGCGGTCCTCGATGAGGTTCACCAGCTCACCGTCGTTCGACTGTCCGACGTTGAAGTCGCCGTCGGTGCAGAGGATGACCCGGTTGTTGCCGTGGCGGATGAAGTTCTCGCGCGCCACGTCGTAGGCGAGCTTGATGCCGGCGCCGCCGGCCGTGGAGCCACCAGCCTCCAGGCCCTCGAGGGCCGCAAGAATCCGCTGTTTGTCCGACGTGGACGGGAGCACGAGTCCGGCGCGGCCCGCGTACACGACGAGGGCAACGCGATCCTCCTCGCGCAGCTGGCCGACGAGCATCGCGAGCGACTGCTTGACGAGTGGGAGCCGGCCCGGGCCCATCATGGAGCCCGACACATCGACCAGGAAGACGAGATTGCTCGGCGGCGCGCGGCGCATGTCCACGTCGCGCGCGCGGAGGCCGATGCGAACCAGGTCGTGCGTGCCGTTCCAAGGCGCCGGCGCGATCTCCGTCGTGATCCGGATCGGCGCTTCCTCATCCCCCGGGGCCGGATCGCCATACGGGAAGTAGTTCACGAGCTCCTCGATGCGCACGGCGTCCCGCGGCGGAAGGTACCCGCCATTCAGGTACCGGCGCACGTTCGTGTAGGACGCGCGGTCCACGTCGACGGAGAAGGTGGACAGCGGCGCGACGAGCGGCGAGCGAAAGCTGTTCTCGTCGATGTGGTCGTAGGCCTCGGTGTTGCCGCTGTCGGCCGGTGCGCGGCGCAGATGCCACGCCGGATCCCGTGGCGTGCGATGCTCCGGGTAGGCGTTCACGGTGCCGACGGCGCCGGCGGGGTACGGGGCCGGCACGTCCTTGCGCACCTGCGCGCTCCGGCGCCGCGTGATTGCGTCGTGCTCCGTTCTCACCGATTCCCCCACGGGCTGCGGGGCTGCATCGACTTTCGCCGCGACGACCGTCTGCTCGAGTCGCGTCTGCGCCTGCACGAGCGGCACGTTCAGGGTGACGCTGTCGCCGTGCAGCGCGACCCGGAGGTCGCGTCGCTCATAGCCGATGCGAGCGACACCGATCAGGACGGACTCGCTCTCGCCCTGTCGTGGCACGCGGAGAGTGAACCGGCCGTCGGCGCCGCTGTTCGTGCGCAGCCCGCGCTCGGCGACGGACACGGTGGCGTGATCGAGCGGTGTTCCGTTCACGTCGGTGATCCAACCGGTGACGACCGTCACGGCCGCGCGCCGCGGGGCGTCGGGGGCCCGCGCGGCGAGAGTGGGAGACACCAGAGCGGCAACCAGCAGGAGCGAGAGGCGGCGGCGGTAGCGCGCGCCGGCATTGACGACGTACATGGAGGACCTCGACGGAGAGGGTTCGCAGGGGAGACGCGAGCCCACGCCGGTCTTGCACATCTGGTGGCGCCACGACGTCGCAAGGGGGCGCACGCGGGCTCATTCCGCCGTATATTCCCGTCTCCGTCCCGCCCCCCGACCATGCCCGCGCGCCGTACTCCCACGTCCAGCCGGACCACCAAGCCCACTGGCGCCCGCGCTGGCGCGGCGCGCGCATCGGCGGATTCCGCTGCCGACGCCCCGCATGGGTCGCGACCGGAGCAGGTGTACCAGCGGCTGCGCGACCTGATCGTGCAGGGGCTCCTGGCGCCGGGCAGCCGCGTCGTGGAGACGGAGGTCGCCACGCGTCTCGGAGTGAGCCGAACGCCGGTGCGCGAGGCGCTTCAGCGCCTGCAGCAGGAGGGGTTCGTCGTGGGCGCTCCGGGCGCGCAGCAGGCGCGGCTGACCGTGGCGCCATTGACGCGTGCCGACGTGCAGGAGCTGCTGTACATCGTCGGCGAGCTCGAAGGGCTCGGCGCTCGCTGGGCGGCGGCGCTGCCCACACCCGAGCGCCGCGCGCTGGCCAAGGATCTCAAGGCGCTCAACGCGGAGTTCCACAGGACAGGACGCGCGGCGCCGATCGATCACGGCCGGCTGTACGAGGCGGACGAGCGACTGCATCGCCGCCTGGTGGAGGCGAGCGCCGGACCTCGACTGATCGCTCTGCACGACAGCGTGAAGCCGCAGGCGGAGCGCTACATCCGCATGTACATCAGCATGCTCACGAGCGACATCCGCGCCTCCGTGGCCGAGCACGACGCGATCATCGATGCGATCGACGAGGGCAAGGTGGACGACGCGCAGACGGCGGTGCAGACCAACTGGCGACACGCCGCGGACCGCATCGCCAAGGTGATCGAGGTGGCGGGGGAGCGGGGGAGCTGGTAACGGTCACCAGACCGGCGCGCTCCCCTCCAGCTCGTCGCGGAGCTTGATGAAGCTCTCGTAGCGCGCCTTGCTGACCTTCCCTTCCTGCACGGCCGTCCGCACCGCACAGCCGGGCTCCACGCTGTGGCGGCAGTCGGCGAACTTGCAGCCGGTGAGGAACGGCCGGAGCTCGGGGAAACACTGGTCGAGCTCCGTGGGTGAGAGCGCCCACATGCCGACCTCGCGGAGCCCCGGCGTGTCGGCGACGTAGCCGCCCTCCGCGCCCGGCAGCGGGTGCAGATAGCCGCCCACCGTCGTGTGCCGTCCCTTGTTCACCGATTCGCTGATCTCCCCAACCCGGAGATCAAGGCCGGGAAACATCGCGTTGAGCAGCGACGACTTGCCCACGCCCGACGGTCCCGTAAGAACGCTCACCTGCCCGGCAAGAGCGTCGTGGAGCGCCTCCAGCCCTTCGCGCTGCTTCACGCTCGTATAGTGCACCACATAGCCGGCCCGCTCGTAGTCGATCCATCGCTTGCGCGCCTCGGCAGCCCCGCCGACCAGCTCGACCTTGTTGATCACGATGCGAGCCGCCAGCTCATTCGCCTCGGCGATGACGAGGAATCGATCGAGCATCCGTGGGTGGGGCTCGGGGTTCGCGGCGGCGAACACCACGACCACCTGATCCACGTTCGCGGCGACGATGCGCTCGCCGTGCCCGCCACCAGGCGCGCGACGCGCGAGGCGCGAGCGGCGCGGAAGGATCTCGGCGATGGCGGCCGCGCCGCCTTCGCCCTGCTCCAGCAGCACGCGGTCGCCGATGGTCAGCTTCAGGGTGTCCGCCGCCGACGAGATCGTGTCGCGACGAAGGCTTCCGTCGCTGCGGCGCCCCGAGTTCGATTTCTTGACGCGCCCTCTCAGCGACGCCTCGACCACCTCCCCGTCGTCGCGGCGCACGCGCCAGATGCCGCCCGTGCCACTGAGCACGACGCCCTGCCGCGCCGTCGACGCCGTGGCGTCCGCATCGGCGATCACGAGGCGCCTTCCTCGCCGGAGGAGTCTTCCTCGCGCATGGCGTCCCACCACCGACGGGCTGGCGCCCCGCCGTCGCGGTCGGCAATCAACGCGTGCAACGCCGCGCGGACCTGACCGAGTGACAGCGCACCGACGATCGCGCGCGCATCCGCTTCGGTGTCCGCCTCGGCGAGAAAGTCCGTCTCGAGGTGACCCGTTGGCGAGGTGCCGCCGATGCGGCTCCACTGCACGAACAGCAGGTAGGCACCCCAGGGCTTCTCCGCATCTCCCGTAGGCGACGTGACGATCTCCACGCTGTAGGAGAGGCCATCGGTTCCCTCGAAGGCGGCCGGGCGGCCGTGCACCGCGGCGTAGCCGCCGATGGTGTTGGCGTCGCCACGCGAGTGGTCGGCAGGGAGGTGCTGCCCGGGCATGAGCCGCGTGCTACTTGTGACCGTGGAGCGCCTCGCGGACCACGTTGCCCGTGATGAACGCCACGTTGGCGGGGCGCTCGGCGAGACGGCGCATGAGATAGGGATACCACTGCGTGCCGAAGGGCACGTAGCAGCGGACGCGATAGCCTTCCTTCACGAGCGACTCCTGGAGGTCGCGCCGGATGCCGTAGAGCATCTGGAACTCGAATCGGTCGGGTCCGATTCCCTGCTCCTTCGCGAAGCGCTTCGCCTCGTTGATCATTGTCGGGTCGTGGGTAGCGATCCCCGGATAGTTCCCCCGGAGCATCAGCTCGCGCATGCACTTGATGTAGTTGGCGTCCACGTCCTTCTTGTCCGGATACGCCACCTTGGGCGGCTCCTTGTACGCGCCCTTGCAGATGCGGACGCGCGCACGGAGCTGGTTCATGTGCTCCACGTCGGCGAAGGTGCGATAGAGATAGCTCTGAAGGACGACGCCGACGTTCGCCTTGTACGCCGGATATAGTCGCTCCTCGAACAGCTTGAGCGTGATCTCGGTGTACTCGCTCGACTCCATGTCGATGCGCACGAAGGTGTTGTAGTGCTGCGCGCGCGTCAGGATATCCTGCATGATGCCGATGCACATCTCGTTGTCGATGTCGAGTCCCATCGCGGTGAGCTTCACGGAGACGTTGGCGTCGACGCGGGACTCCTTGATCTTGTCGAGGAGCGTCAGGTATTCGTCGCGCGCGGCGCGGGCCTCCGTTTCCGTGTACACGCTCTCGCCGAGCAGGTCGAGCGAGGCGGTGATGCCCTTGGCGTTCAGCTCGCGGACGGCGGCGACGGCCTCGGCAACCGTCTCGCCCGCCACGAAGCGCCGCGCGAAGTGCTTTGCAAGCCGGTTGTTGCGGACGAACTTGAAGACGCGCGGCTGGTTGGACAGGTACAGGAGCGTATTGCGAATCATGAGGCCTCGAAGCGACGACGACCGGTGCGGGACCGGGAGAAGCAGGGGAATGTAATGCGCGGGTCGAACAGGGTCAGGGCTTCGCGCTACGGAGGACCGGGAAGAGCCGCTGTCGAGACAGCGTCGCGTCGAACAGGTTCCAGGTGAAGAAGCTGTCGTCGGACTCGGGGTCGAGCAGGTAGGCGGCCAGGCGGCCGAGTGGCTGACTGGTGCGCACGATCAGCAACTTCGATCGCGGGACGAGCGATACGGCCCAGTGGCCCCACACCCGCAACTCATGATGGCCTTGAAAGGCGCGCGGCGAGCGGACGAGGGAGTCGACCGCGAAGGCTTCGAGGGTCGCGGCCTCGGCATCGGCTGTATCCACATGGATCCCATGCAGCCGCAGCACCGCGATCACGGTGCTGTCGGTCGACAAGACGTATTCCAACGGGAGTGACCTCGACAGCGTGGGCACGAACTGATCGAACACCGGCATCATCCGCGTGCGGATCTCACCGGTGCGGCGCAGACCGCGCGGCACCCCCGGCTGGGTTCGCGACGAGTCGCCGGTACGCGCGAGGATCTCGAACGCCACCGGCTGCGAGGACGCCGTCGACGGCAGGGCGGAGCGCAGGGGAATTGCCTCCGAGCGCTCCGTTCCCTTCGCCGCAGCCCGCGTACGCGTGTGTCTCGTCAGCTCCGCCGCGCGTTCGGCCACGAGCGAGAGCAGCTCCTTCGTGAACGCATATGTCACCTTGACGCGGCGCTCGAACGGATCGTGCGAGAACGCCTCGCTCAGGATGCTGACGCGGTTCCGCAGGCCGTAGTAGTTGGTCCCGAAGCGCGGGCGGTGGTCGTAGGTGTACCAGCCCGCGTGCACCGTGTCGGTGCTCACCTCGTTCTCGAAGGCGTCGTTGAAGTTGCCGTAGTCGAACGTCTCGTAGCCGTCGCGCTGGCGCACGCGGGTCCGGAGCGCGGCGAGCAGTGCCCGCGTGTAGTCGCCGAGTGGCGCGGCGGGATTGAGCGAGGGCGAATAGGTGAGCGCGTAGCCGTGGAAGCTGCCGTCGGTGGTGTGCAGATCGACGAAGACGTCGGGATCCCACGTGTTGAACATCGCGAGGGAGGCGCGCGTCTCGGGCGCCTCGGCCTTCACGTAGTCCCGGTTCAGGTCGAGCCCCTGGGCGTTCGGCCGCTGGCCGACCAGCTCGGGACCGTTCTGCTCGGTGCGCTGCCTGTCCTGCGGCCCGACGCGCTCGTTGCCGTCGGCGTTGTAGATCGGCACCGCGATCAGGATGATCGAGTCGAGCAGGTTGGGCCGCTTGGCGAACGCGAGGTCACGCAGCAGCGCCTGCACCGCTTCCTTTCCTTCGACCTCACCGGCGTGGATGTTCGCCTGCACGTAGACGATCGGTTTGCCGCTGCGAAGCGCCTGCGCCGGCGTCCTCACGAGCGGCCGCGAGGCGATGACGTAGGGGATCTCGCGTCCCTCCACCGTCTTGCCGATGGAGCCGAAGACATACGGCGCGCCTCGCGCCTGGAGCGAATCCAGAAACGCGATGACGTCGGCGT
>JALYXJ010000435.1 GCA_030947165.1 Gemmatimonadota bacterium | reverse complement strand
GCTCGATCCTCACCACCCACAACCCCGAATTCAGGTCGTTCACGTACGCCAGCCCGTCTTTCGGGTTCACCACCACGCCCCACGTCATCGGCGAGTTGGGGTTCTTGCCGTCCTTGTCCGCCGGCATGAACTCCCCGATCTCGCGTCCCTGCGCCTTCAGGTCGCCGCGGAGCTCGCCGCTCATGTCGAAGGCGCGGAAGCCGGCATTGTACGCACCCAGGTAGAGCGTGTCGCCGAGCATCCAGACGTTGTGCACCCCGCCGAACTCGGGCTCGTACCACGCGACCGGCCTGGGGTGCTCGATGTCCTTCACGTCGAGCACCTGCAGCCGCCCGTGCGCGCGCGACACGCCACCGGAGAACAGGCCCATCGTCGCGTCGTTGCTGAACACTTCGTCCGCGATCACGACGTAATCCCGATAGCGCCACGCCGTGTGTGTCCCTCTGATGAATCCCTTGCCGCCTTCCTTCTCCACGTCGCGATAGAGCGCGTCGAGATCGTACTTGTACTGCGTCACGACCTTCGGATCCGACGGTGAGCCCCCCTTGATGCCGTTGCCGACGTCGAGGACCACGAGACCGTCATTCCACCACGAGCCGTAGAGGAGACCGTCGCGCACGTCCACGTCGTGCAGCATCCGGCCGGCGTCGGCCCGCGGCGTCTTCCATGACGAGACCTGCTTGGGGTGCGCGGGATCGTTGATGTCGATCACGTGCAGCGCGCCGGTGCCGTCGTTCGTCAGATACACGAACGTGCCGTACTTCGGCTGAGTATTGATGAACGCCGAGTGCACGCCGGAGGTGACGCCGTCGGTGAACTCGCTGATCGCCTTGGGATGCAGCGGGTCGTGCGTGTCGGCGATGACGATGCCGTTCTTGCGATCGGCCGCGCCCTCGCGCGTGATGACCATGTAGTTGCCATCGGCGGTGGTCATCATGTCGTTGATGCCGCGCGCGTTCACCTGGATCGAATCGACGATCGTGGGATTCGACGGATTCGAGATGTCGATCGCGTACACGCGGTCGCCGCCCATGATGGTGCCGAGGTACGCGACCTTGCCGCTCGGATGCAGCCAGACCTCGGACGTACCGAACTTGCTGCGGATGATCTTGCCCACGACCTTCACCGGACGCCGCACGTCGCGGTCGACCGCCGTGATGGTCGCGTCGGCGCTCTGCCCGCCGAAGCTGGCCGTGATCTGATACGTCCCGGGCTCGTACGCCACGAATGCGCCGTCTGCATCCACGGCGCCTTTGCCCGGCGTGAACAGCCAGGTCGGCGTCAGGCCGGTGATCTCGCGACCCGAGGCGTCGCGCACGATCGCGCGGAACCGGACGACGTCGCCGGTGCGGACCTGCCGGCTGGCTGGCTCGACGTTCACGCTCGCGACGCGCACTCCCACGACTTCCACCGGGAGGCGCGACGTGGCGCTCCCGGCGCTCGCGGCGATGGTCGCGCTTCCTGCCGCGATGGCCTGGATGGTCCCGTCCTCATTGACCCGCACGATCGACGGTGCCGAGCTCGTCCACCGCACCCGATCGCTGCGCTTGTCGCCGGCGCCCGAGAACACGCCGGCGCTCAGCCGCACCCGCTGGCCTACGAGCAACCGCGGCGGACGAGGGGCGATGTCGACGCGCGCCGGCGCGCCCGGCACCATCGCGATCTCGAAGCGCTGCACGATCGGCTTCTGGCCAGTCGTCATCCCGACGACCGTGACCGGCATCGTGCCGACCGCCCCCGACCGAATCAGGCCCGTGGAGTCGACCGCGCCTTCGAACATCCCGCCGGAGTGGACGAAGGTGATGCGCGCGTTTGGGATCGGTTGACCCGACGCATCCAGTAGCTGCGCGCGCAATCGCAGCGTGTCGCCGGCCACCATGCTGCGCACGGAGGGGGTGACGACGAGGCGCGGTGCGCCCGCCGCGCCCTGCGGCGTCTGCGCGGCGAGGAGCTGGGAACCGACCAATGGGACGGCGGCGAGGAGAAGTCGGGATGGTCGCATGAGGAGACTCCGAGGGAAGGCGCCGGCTGCGCCGGCGGACCTCAGAAAGTCCGACGCTGAAGCGACGCTGTCAACCACTGATTGGCCGGTTTCCAGCTTCTACTGGATGACTGAAACCACCGAGCACAGAGAACGTCGTTGCTCGATGCGTCGTCCGGCGAGTGGTGGGTTGTCGAGTCGAGTACCGAGTACTCCACGGAGGACGGCACTACCGCCGAATCGGTCTCGCGCAACGGCGTTCTCTGTAATGAGTCGAACCGTTCTCCAGTCGAAGCTGTCTATTGGGCCGCCTCGCCCTCGAGGTACGTGTACCCCTCGAGCCCCGCCACGTAGTCCGCGATGAATGCATTCGCGTCGGTGCGGCTCAGGTGCGTCACCGCGTTCACCTTGCGGCGGAAGGTCTGCAGCAGGTCCGACGCGCGGAACTGCACGTAGTTGAGCACCTCCGTCACCGTGTCCCCATGCACCAGATCGGTGATCTCATAGCCACTGTTCGCCGCCAGCCGGATGTGCACGGCGTTCGTGTCGCCGAACAGGTTGTGCAGATCGCCGAGGATCTCCTGATAGGCGCCGGTGAGGAACACGCCGAGCATGTACGGATCGCCGTCGCGCCACTCGTGCAGCTCGAGCGAGGGATTGCCCTCCTTCTCTCCCACGAACCGGTCGATCTTGCCGTCGGAGTCGCAGGTGATGTCCTGCAGCGTGCCGCGCCGCGTCGGCTCCTCGTCCAGGCGGTGAATCGGCATGATCGGGAAGAGCTGGTCGATCGCCCAGCTGTCGGGCAGCGACTGGAAGAGCGAGAAGTTGCAGAAGTACCGGTCCACCATCGTCGCGTCGAGATCGGCGAGGATGTCCTCGTATTCGTCGCGATCCCTGTTCACGATCCGGAAGATGGCGTTCATCGTAACGTGGTACATCTGCTCCGCGACCGCGCGCTCGCGCAGGGAGAGCACCCCGCTGGCGAACAGCTGCTGGGCGCGCTCCTTGTCGAACGTCACGTCGTGGAAGATCTCCTTCACACGCCGCTTCTTGATCTTCCCATTCGAGACGTCGGCGTGATCCTCGGCCATCTCGTGCAGCACCGCATGATCGTCGTCGGTGAGGTCGGGCACCGGCACCTCCACGACGGACTCCACGTCGATCACCTTGAGCAGCAGCAGCGCATGGTGCGCCGTGAGGGCACGCCCGGACTCGCTGATGATGTGCGGCATCGGCAGCTCGTGCTCCCGACACGCCTCGGCGATCGTATAGATGACGTCGTTCGCGTACTCCTGAAGCGAGTAGTTCACGCTGGCGTTCGACGTCGAGTTGGAGCCGTCGTAGTCCACGCCGAGGCCGCCGCCAACGTCCACGTGCGTGATGTCGACGCCGAGCGCGCGCAGCTCCGCGTAGAAGCGCGCGACCTCCTGGAGACCCGCCTTGATGTAGCGGATGTCGGTGATCTGCGAGCCGAGGTGGAAGTGGATCAGCTTCACGACGTCGAGCCGTCCGACGCCGCGCAGCTTGTCCACCGCCTGCATGAGCTGCGCGGCATTGAGCCCGAACTTGGACTTCTCGCCGCCGCTCTCCTTCCAGCGGCCGTAGCCCGTGCTGGCGAGCTTGATGCGGATACCGGCGTTCGGCACCACACCCAGCTCGTCGGCGACGGTGAGCAGTACATCGATCTCGCTGAGCTGCTCGATCACGATGAAGACCTGATGGCCGAGCTTCTGGCCCATCAGGGCGATGCGCATGAACTCCTCGTCCTTGTAGCCGTTGCAGACGATCATGTGCTCGGTGCTCTCCGACAAGCCGAGCACGGCCTGAAGCTCGGGCTTGGAGCCGCACTCGAGCCCGACGCCGTGCTTGTTGCCGAACTGCACGATCTCCTCGACCACGTGCCGCTGCTGATTCACCTTGATCGGATACACCGTGGTGTAGGCGCCCGCGTACTCGAACTCCTCGATCGCCCGTTGGAACCGCTCGCTCAGCGACTCGATGCGGGACCGGAGAATGTCCGAGAAGCGCAACAGCACCGGGAGCGCCACGCCCTGCTCCTCGAGGTCGTTGGCAAGGTCGTGCAGGCTGAGCTGGCGCTCGGGATGCTCCTTGTCCGGTCGCACGACCACATGGCCGCGCTCATCCACATCGAAATACCCGGCGCCCCACCCCTCGATGTTGTAGAGGGCGCGCGCCTTCTCGATCGTCCATCCGGATGCCGCCGGAGCGCTGGTGGTCTCAGCCGTGGTTGTCGCCATGCGGGGAAGATAATAGATCGGACGGACGCTCTCACGGATAAAGCGTCTCCCTCCGCCAGCCGTCCGCCGCGCGGTGATACACGTGCCGCTCGTGCAGCCTGCTCGGCATGTTGTGCCAGAACTCGATCCGGTTGGGCACCAGGCGAAAACCCGACCAGTGCGGCGGCCTGGGCACGGCCGCTCCCTCGAACCGCGCCTCCATCTCCGCCACGCGCCCCGCGAGGTCCTCGGGCCGTGCCATCGGCTCGCTCTGAAGCGACGCCCAGGCGCCGATCTGACTGCCGCGCGCCCGTGTGGCGAAGTAGGCGTCCGCCTCCTCGGTGGAAACGGGGCGCGTCGTGCCCTCCACGCGCACCTGCCGCTCGAGTGGCTGCCAGTGGAAGCACATCGCCGCCCGAGGATGCGCGAGCAGCTCGCGCCCCTTCCGGCTCTCGTAGTTCGTGTAGAAGACGAAGCCGCGCTCGTCCACGCCCTTCAGGAGGAGGATGCGGGCCGACGGCTGTCCCTTCGCGCTCACGGTCGCCAGCGTAAACGCCGTCGGCTCCGGCAGGCCGGGCGCGCCCACGGCCCTGGCGGCGTCGAGCAGCTCACTGAACCGCAGGAACGGCTCGGCGATCGGCGCGTGATCGCTCATCCGATCGCCCGCTCGCGGGAGGAGCGCAGTGCTCCGACCGCTGGCGGCACGCCAGTGGGGGGGCCGCGGCGCGTCGGCGCGCTGAGGGGATAGATCTTGCGCCGTCCCTGGGTGAGAATTGCGGACACGCGAGGAATGTACAGCCCGTCGCCGACGCGCGGAACGCGACACCGCGGCCCAGGTGCGCGCGTATGGCAAGAGGAACTCGCGCCGCCACACCCGTCGTCCGTTGCCCATGCACCTGCCGAAGCTGAACGTCGCAACCCTGGCGGAGTCGGCGCGGGTCGGAGCCGATTCGCTGCGCGCCAATCCGCTGCGCACCGTGCTTTCCACGACGGGCGTGATCATCGGCGTGGCCGCCCTGGTGGCCGCCTTCGCCATCACCGACGGCGTGGACGTCTGGTCGCGTCAGCTCATCGCGCGCGAGAGTAGCGTCCAGGACGTCGCCGTCACCCCACGTACGCGGGAGATCGCCAACGGCCGCGCGTCCGCGGTGCACGGCTACCCGGTGCTCACCGCCGAGGATGCGGCGTTGGCGCGGGCCGAAGTGCCAGGTGTGAGCCGTCACGTGCTCACGCTCAACGGCAACGCCTCGGCCGAGTATCTCGATCGGCGCGCCACCCTCCTCCTCACCCTCAGCACGGCCAGCCTGGCCGACTTCGCGGACCTCGATGTGGCAGCCGGCCGATTCTTCACCCCCGCCGAGGAGACGCACGGCGCCCCGGTGATCGTGCTCAACCATCGGCTCGCCGAGGAGCTGGCCGGAGGACGGGACCCGCTCTGGCTCGTCGGCCACACCATCCGTGTCGGGGACCAACGCCGCGAGGTGACGGGGGTGATCGCCGCACCGCCCGGCGGCGAGGACGGCGAGCTGGCCGCCTTCGCGCCGATTCGCGGCGGACACGAGCTGCTCGCACCGAGCGGGGCGCCACGCGTACCGACGCTGCGTCTCAAGGCGCACAGCATCGAGGCGGTGGACACCCTCCGCGCGGCGACCGTCAACTGGCTCGCCGAGCGGTACGGCCGACGCATGGAGAAGCTCGACGTCGTCGTCGGCACGCAGCGGCTGGAGAACACGAAGCAGGCCATTCTGCTGTCGAAGCTGCTGCTCGGGCTGCTCGTATCGCTGATCCTCGCTGTGGGCGGGATCGGGATCATGAACGTGCTGCTCGCAGCGATCGTCGAGCGGACGCGGGAGATCGGCATCCGAAAAGCCGTCGGTGCGCGGCGGCGCGACATCCAGGCGCAGTTTCTCGTCGAGTCGGTCACGATCACCGGCGTCGGCAGCGCCATCGGATTCGTCGCGGGGCTGATTCTCGCTGAGCTCGGCACGCTCGGCTTCCGATACTGGTCCGGCGCCGCGATCTATCCGGTGCTGCATCTCTCCACGGCGGGCCTCGCGATCGGCGCTGCGGTGACCGTTGGGCTCGTGTTCGGCACCTATCCGGCGCGACGCGCGGCGAGCTTGTCGCCGATCGATGCGATTGCGCGCGAGTAGACTGTCATGCCGCAGGAGCGAGGCGACTGTCGTCCCGCGACACCGAACCCATGTTGGCTTCCCCCTTCCTCTTCCGGACACCCATGCATCGTCTCACACGATCAGCCGCATCGCTCGGCGCCGTCGCCGTGCTCGCCATCGCGTCCGCTCACCCGGTCCGCGCGCAGGCAGCGCCGCGCGCGGCCGCGGCCACGAAGCTCTCCAGCGTGGAAGGCATCACCGAGTATTCGCTGCCGAATGGACTACGCGTCCTGCTCTTCCCCGACGCCTCCAAGCCGACGGTGACGGTCAACATCACCTACCTTGTGGGCTCGAGACACGAAGGGTATGGCGAGACCGGCATGGCCCACCTGCTCGAGCACATGGTGTTCAAGGGGACGCCGAAGCATCGGAACATCCCGCAAGAGCTCACGACGCACGGCTCCCGTCCGAACGGGACCACCTGGGTGGACCGCACCAATTACTTCGAGACCGTTCCGGCCACCGACGAGAACCTCGCGTGGGCGCTCGACCTCGAGTCGGACCGGATGGTGAACAGCTACATCGCGAAGAAGGATCTCGAGAGCGAGTTCTCCGTCGTCCGCAACGAGTTCGAGTCGGGCGAGAACAATCCCGAAGGCGTCCTCGAGGAGCGGATCTCGTCCACGGCCTATCTGTGGCACGGCTATGGCCGCTCGACGATCGGCTCCAAGGACGACATCGAGAACGTGCCGATCGATCGGCTCCAGGCGTTCTATCACCGCTACTACCAGCCGGACAACGCCGTGCTCGTGGTCGCCGGCAAGTTCGAGCCGGCCGTCACGCTGCGACAGATCGAGCAGAAGTTCGGCACCATTCCCAGGCCCGCGCGGTCGTTGGAGCGCGGCAACCTGCTCTACAAGACCTACACCGTGGAGCCGACGCAGGATGGGGAGCGGTTCGTCACGCTGCGACGAGTGGGCGATGCGCCCGTCGTGATGGCGGCGTATCACATCCCGGCCGGCTCGCACCCCGACTTCGCCGCGGTGGAGGTGCTCGCTCGTGTACTCGGCGAGCCGTCCTCGGGTCGCCTGACGAAGGCGCTCGTCGACACGAAGCTGGCCGCGGAAGCGACCGCCTACGCCTATCAGTTTCGCGAGCCCGCACTGCTGTTCGCCCGCGCCACGCTC
>JALYXJ010000428.1 GCA_030947165.1 Gemmatimonadota bacterium | reverse complement strand
CCGCCGAACGCTCGATCTTCCCGCCGCTCGGATCGACGCTCGCGGCCGTGACGCCGGCGGCGCGCAGCGCAGCCGCGTTCCCGAGACCAGCGTGTCCATCCACCCGCGTGAGCCACACGGGATTGTTCGGCACGGCCCGCGACAACGCCTCGTGGGTGGGGAAGCGCGTGTCGCCCCACTGGTTCTGATCCCAGCCGCGCCCGAGCAGCCACTGTCCCGGCGGCAGACCCCTCGCTCGCTCCACGACGCGCGCAATGACCTCGTCGTACGACTTGGCGGCGAAGAGATTCACCGTGCGCAGCGACTGGCCAAGCCCCAGCAGGTGCGCATGTGCGTCGACCATGCCGGGGATGACCGTCCGCCCGTCGAGGTCCACGACGCGAGTGGCTGCGCCCTTCAGCGCAGCGGCTTCGCGCGCCGAGCCGATGAACTGTACCCTGCCGTCGCGCACCGCCATCGCGGCGACGACCGGCCGTGCGTCGTCGACGGTGTAGATGCGCGCGTTGGTGACGATGAGGTCCGCCGGGCGCTGGGTCTGCGCGGCGAGGGGGAGGGGGAGCGGGAGGGGGACAAAGAGAGAGAGGAGTGCGAAGCGGCGCATGACTTTCGGTTGGGGGAAGCCGAAAGTTGGCGCACGGGGCGACTCGACGGCAATCCTGGAGCTCTGAGTGACTGAAGACAGAAAACGAAGTTGCCCGACCGTGATTCGGCGGTGGAGCTGATTCCGCTGGAGTCCTCAGTACTCGACCGAACGACCCACTACTCGCCAATCGACGTTCGGGCAACGGCGTACTCTGTACCTAGTCGGTCAGTTGTCCAGAATCCGGTCAACTACGCCCTATCCCGGAATTCTGGTCCAGATGACGATCGCTCCGCAGGTATACGAGTTGAATCGCGCAATGAACTGCGGAGGAATCGTGGCGGGGCCGGAGTACACCTCCACCGCCTCCACGTCCTGCGGCACGAACTCGTCGGGGCTGGCCGATTCGATGCGCAGGCCATCGACCCAGTACTGCGGCGGACAGTCGCGGTTGGTGCCGCGCCCCATCCGCACGACCTTGCGGCCATTCTTTGACGCGACCTGGATGCTGGGCACCATGCGCACGAGGTCCACGAAGTCGTGCGGATCGCGCTTCTCGATCTCGTCGCGCGTGATGAAGTTACCGAACCCGCGCGAGCGACGATCCCAGAAGCCCGCGAGCAACCGGTGCGAGCGCGCATCATACTCATCCTGCACGAGCACGCCTTCGAGCGCGGCGACGGTGGCCGTGAGGGACAATACGAGCGAGTCGATGCGGCCGGGCTTGAGGTTCACCTCCATCGAGGCCGGCGCGAAGCCGAGCCGGCGCGCCGACACATTCACCGCACCAGCGGGCAATCCCGGCAATCGGAAGCCGCCGGAGTCGTTCGTCCGCGTGAAGCCGTTCGTCGAGCCCTGGAGCCGTACTTCGACGCCGGGGATCGGATGTCCCGCGGAATCGCGCACCACGCCGACGAGCGATGCGTACCGCGTCTGCGCCGCAGCCGGGGAGGCCGCAGCCATCAGACCAACGATCGCGGCGGCGCGAGTGAGCAGTCGACCAGTGATGGCCATGGTTCCTCCCTCTCCATCGCTCGGCCACGGGCGACGAAGGGTTGTCGTTAACCGATGGTACGCTGCACGCGCCGAGCCACCAGGTACAACGGAACGGCTAGCAAAAGGACGTAGGCCACAAGGGACACAATCGCGCTCGTCCCGAAGCCGCCCACCGCCTTGGTCAGGTTGAAGGCGTCGTCGAGGTGCCGCGCCGCCAGTCCGGCCAGCAGCACGCCCATGATGGCGCCCCCGGCGATGAGACCGGAGGAAAAGAGAACCCCCGGCCCGGAGTCGGCGTCGGGCCCGTCCCGCTCCTCCGGACGCATCCGTCGGTCGACGAGCCAGCGAATCACCCCGCCCAGGAACATCGCCGCCGAGGTGGAGATCGGGAGATAGACACCCACCGCGACCGGCAGCGACGGGATGCCCACGAGCTCGATGGCGATGGCGAGGAAGGCCCCGATGAGGATGAGCCCCCACGGGAGCTTCTGGGTGAGAATACCGTCGACGACGAGCGCCATGATCTGCGCCTTGGGTGAGTCGAGCTTGTCCATCTCCTTGCCGTCGTAGTTGACCCGTTCCCGGCCGCCGACCCCTGGGTCGACGACGTACTCGATCGCGCCGGCGTCGTCCACGAGATACTTGCCGGCAATGGCATTCCCAGTCTGCTCGTACAGGCGGCCCACGCGATAGCTCGGCGTGGCCGGCGCCTCGGCGGCCGGGACCAGACGTCCATTCGACAGCGCGAACCGCGCGTTCGGCTCGATCACGGAGACTTGCACCCCGGGATAGCTCTTGGGGACGATCGTGGTCTTCGCGTCGTTCAGGAACTGGATGATGCCGCCCACGAGCAGTGCGCTGGCGGTGACGCCGATGAGCAGTCCGATCTGTTGGTACCGCGGCGTCGCGCCGACGAGATACCCGGTCTTCAGGTCCTGCGACGTCGCGCCGGCCGTCGATGCGGCCACGCACACCACGCCGCCGATGGACAGCGCGAGCACGCGATACTCGATCCCCACCCAGCCGGCCGCCAGGAACATCAGCGACGTGAGGAGCAGCGTGGCGACCGTCATGCCCGAGACAGGATTGGCCGACGAGCCGATCTGGCCGGTGATGCGACTCGACACGGTCACGAACAGGAAGGCGAAGAAGAGCGCGAGCACGCCGCCCACGATGTTGATGCCGATCTGCGGCAGCACCACCATGGCCGCGAGGCAGACGAGCGTACCGACGAGCACGACGCCCATCGGAAGGTCGCGGTCGGTACGCGCAACGGCTGCGTCGGTGTTGGCACCGCGAAAGTCGCCGAGACCGGCAACGAGCGCACTCGCAATCGTGGGAAGTGCGCGCCCGAGGCTGATCAGCCCGGCCATGGTGACCGCCCCCGCGCCGATATAGAACACGTAATTTGCCCGCACCTGCATCGCGTTCATGTCCTTGATCAGAACGCTCGCCGGAAAGATCGGCTCGGCGAGCCCCGCACCGAACAGCTTGATGGCGGGGATGAGACAGAAGAACGAGAGCATCCCACCAGCGAACAGGAATCCGGCGATGCGCGGTCCGATGATGTATCCCACCCCGGTGAGCTCGGGACTGATCTCCGCCTGCATCTCGCCGAACAGCTGCGTCGTGCCGTTCGCCATGACCTTCGTGAACTCACGCCGCGGCACCTCGAGGAAGAGATGTAGTCCCGCGTTGAGGAACTTGTAGGCGGCACCGAGCCCGAAGCCCATGAATACCGTCTTCGCCTGCACGCCGCCCCGTTCGCCGACGATGAGCACCTGCGCGCAGGCCGTGCCCTCGGGATACTTCAGGTTGTGATGCTCCTTCACGATCAGGCTGCGCCGGATCGGCACGAGGAACAGCACACCCAGCACCCCCCCGACGATGCCGATGGCGGTGACCTTGATCCATGGCAGCTCGTAGCCGAGCAGCAGCAGCGCCGGCAGCGTGAACGCGATCCCAGCGGCAATGGACTCACCGGCCGAGCCGGTGGTCTGCACCAGATTGTTCTGGAGGATCGTGGCTGGCTGGGCCCGAAACGCCTTCGCGATGTATCGGAAGATCGTGATCGAGAGGACGGCGATCGGGATCGATGCGCTGACGGTGAGGCTCACCTTGAGCGCCAGATAGATGCTCGAGGCGGCGAACACGAGCCCGAGCAGGACGCCCAGCACGATGGCGCCGAGCGTGAACTCCTTCGGCGCCTCCGTGGGTGGGATGTACGGCTGAAATGTCGGTTCGGCGGAACTGTGTTGGGCGGGAATGGTCATGCGCGAATATGGTGGGTCACGCTCCGGACACGCCAGGCGGCGTCCCCGGACGGAGCACGCGCCGCGCCAGGAGCCACGCCGCGAAGCCAATCGCGAGAAGCGGCAGCACCACACCCAACATGGCGATGCACCACGCCAGCATGCCGACCGCGCGTGCCCACGCTTCGGCGAACGCTTCAGCCAGCGGGCCCGGACCAGGCTGGCGCTCGATCAGCGGCAGCGGCTCATGCATGGAGACGTCGAGCGAGCTGAGGGCCGTGCGGCGCTCCAGCCACTTGAGCCGAGCGTCGTAGCGCTCGATCTCCTCGCGCACGCGACGGAGCTCCTGCTCCACCGTCAGCACCTCGGACAGCTTGCCGGTTCGCGACGCGAGCATCTCCACGAGGCGCGCCTCAACGCGCCGCGCATTCGCCACCCGGGCGCCCAGGTCGACGTACTCGTCGGCCACGTCTTCCGCGGTAGCGGAGACTGACTCCACCTTGCCCAATCCACCCAGCGCGGTCACCAGCGCATCGAACTGACCTGTCGGGACGCGGATCTCCAGCGTTGCGGCGCGCTGTTCGTCGCGGCCGCCCTTGAACGAGGTGTTCGCCACGAAGCCGCCGAACTGCGCCGCCGTCTGTCGTACCTTGGCCACGGCGTCCTCGACGTGCTTCACCTCGACGGTCGCCTGGCCGTGCCGCACGAGCATGGCGCCAGAGGGGTCGACGCCAGAGGGCGGTAGAGCCGAAGTGAACGAGCGATCGGCCTGCACATTGCGCACGCTGGTCGCGGGCGCGTTCGCGCTGGCCTGGGGACCGATGGCCTGATCGGTGGCGACTTCCGCCGGCGACGCCAGACCGGCGACTTGTGGCATGGCGGCCCGGCCGACCGCCATTCCACCGGCGACCGATTTCTTCATGACGGCCGAAGAGTCGGAGGCGCTGGGCGACGAACGACCACATGCCGCGATCGTGAGCGTCACGACACCACCGGCGAGCCAGAGTGAGGGAACGTAGAAGACAGAGCGCTTTCGCATGAGTGCACCTCGGGATAGATCATGGGATGTCGGGGGGACCCATCGTGGGCCCGTCTGGAGACGTCCCGTCGACCGCCACTCACACACGTCCGCTCCCATGTCCCGCCCCGTCCTACAGCGCCTTTCCGCCGTCATCCTGGTGGCCATCGGGCCGACGCACCTGGCCGCTCAGCGCACCGCCGCCGACTCGATGGTCTCCGCCCCGGTGACCTCGCTCCGGTACGAGGTGGCGGCCGACCGGGCGGCGCTTGCGTCGCGGCGGCTGCGGGTCACCACTACCTTCGACGTGGCCGGAGAAGCGCCGGTGGTGCTCTCGCTCCCCGCGTGGACGCCGGGCGCCTACGAGATCAGCAACTTCGCCCGCTGGGTGAGCGCGTTTGTCGCCACGCAGGATGGCAGGCCGATCACCTGGGACAAGCTGGATTACGACAGCTGGCGGCTGCGGCCGACTCGCGCCGGTCGGGTGACCGTCTCGTTCGGCTACGAGGCCGATACCCTCGACAACG
Organism: Gemmatimonadota bacterium; assembly: GCA_030947165.1. Next base: position 2,051 of record JALYXJ010000428.1, on the reverse strand, counting down.
CGATGTCGTGGACGCGGCCCGACTTCGCACTGTTCAACGGCACCAATCTCTTCCTGTATCCGGAAGGACGCTCGATGGATTTTCCCGCGACGCTCGTCGTGCGCACCGATCCGGAGCTGCGCGTGGCCACGAGCATGACGCCGGCCGGCGCGCCACGCACCTATCGCGCGGCGAGCTATCACGAGCTGGTGGACATGCCGGTGTTCGTGGGCCGGTTCGATCTCGACAGCGCGACGATCTCAGGCAAGACGGTGCGGTATGCCACGTATCCGATGGGCAGCGTGTCCGGTGCCGCGCGGGCAACCGCCTGGGACCAGCTCAAGCGGGTGATTCCCGCCGAGGTGCTGGTGTTCGGGGAGGTCCCGTGGGCGAGCTACACCGTGATGCAAATCGCCGACTCCACTTACCCTGGCGCGAGTGGACTGGAGCACGCCGACAGCCACGTCGACGTCGTGGCGCCCGGGTTCTTCGGGAGCGACTTCCAGCCGTCGCTGTACGCGCACGAGATCTTCCATGCGTGGAACGTGAAGCGGCTGCGTCCGGCCGATCTCGTGCCCTATCGCTACGATCGCCCGCAGCCAACCGCGTGGCTCTGGGTGAGCGAAGGGATCACCGACTACTACGCCGATCTCGCCGAGGTGCGTGGCGGGGTGGTGGACGCCGCCGGGTTCTACGGCTTGACCTCGGCCAAGATCGGCGAGATCGAGAACACGGTGCCGTTCTCGGTCGAGGACGCGTCGCTCAACACCTGGATCCACCCCAAGGATGGCACGGAGTACAGCTACTATCCCAAAGGCTCGCTCGCCGGCCTGCTGCTCGACATCACCATTCGCGACGCGTCCGACAACCGCAACTCGCTCGACGGCGTGATGCGCGAGCTCTATCAGTCCACGTACAAGCGGGGCAGGGGCTTCACGTTCGAGGATTTCTGGGGCGCCGTGCGCCGCGCCGCCAACGGCCGTTCGTTCGACGACTTCTATCGCCGGTACATCGACGGTCGCGAGCCGTACCTGTGGCCGGAGGCGCTGCGTACGATCGGCCTCCGTATCGAGCGCGACAGCGCACCGCGACTCGGCGTCTCCACCGCGCCCGATGCCGCCGGCGCGGCCAAGGTCATGGATGTGGCTGCTGGCAGCTCCGGTGCAGTCGCCGGCGTGCGCCCGGGCGACGTGCTGGTGAAGGTCGGCGACGTCGACGTGAAGGATGTGCAATTCGGTGCCAAGTTTCGTGAAGCGTATTCGGGAAAGGCGGCCGGCACGCCGTTGCCAATCGTCGTCCAGCGCGCCGGAGAGACGCTGACGCTGACAGGCCGGCTCGCCTACTCGCCCGGTGCGCCGCGAATCACGGAGGATCCCGCGGCGACGGCCCGGGCCAGGCGTCTGCGCACCGGGATCCTGCGCGGCATGACCGATCGGTAGGCACACCTACTTCACGCCGAGGGGCAACGAAGGACGAGGGGCAGCGCATTCGCGCTGCCCCTCGTCTGTCTGCTACGAACAGCCGGGGCTAGTACGTCGTGAAGTTGTCCATCCACGCGTTCGGGAACAGGCGATAGTGCCCGACGCCCGCCGTCGCGGCGGCAACGTTGCATGAGTCGTACTGATAGAATTTGGTACCATTACCCACGTCGTCCTGAAGGACGACGTTGTTCGGCGGCGGCAGCTTCACGTTGAGCCCCGTGATCACGGCGCCGAACGCCTGATTGTTTCCGTTGGAGGTCAGGTGGTTCCCGACGAGCATGACGCCCCTCCAGACGCCGCTACCGCTGAACGTCACGTCGCCGTCCACGATGAGCATCCCCTGACCGGTCGGCGCGCTGAACGCGGAGCCCGGATTGTTCTTGACGTGGATGATCGGCCACGCCCCGTTGTCGAAGGCATTGGCCGGCACTGACTTCAACGGACCGTTCACCGGATCGATGCTGTAATCCGGGGTGATCGACGTTTCGGCTACGATGCCGGGCCAGTCGATCTTCGTGGCGGCCGCGGTCTGCGCCTGCGTCCCCATCTGGAGAATGGCTGGGTTCGGAGGATTCGCCACGGCGATACCGG
>JALYXJ010000419.1 GCA_030947165.1 Gemmatimonadota bacterium | reverse complement strand
ATACACTGCTCCTCGTCCTGCTCCCGCGGTACCACAAGACCGGGATGAGCTGGAGCTGGGTGAGCGGCGCGAACGTCCTGGCGATGGGCCTGTTCTGGACGCTCGCCACGCCACTCGTGTTTTCACTCGCGCGGCGGCTGCGCCCCGATCACGTCGGCTGGCCGCGCGCGCTCGCCCTGCACCTCGTGAGTGCGCTGGTACTGGCCATTGGCGTGACGCCGATCCGCCTGTGGATCATGCATCTCGCGATGCCGGACGCGCCGGTGCCGATCCTCCGCCCGTTCTTCTTCTATCTCGACTACAACGTCATCACGTACGGCATGCTCGCCATCGTCGGTACCGCCTTCGACCGGTACCGCGAATACACCGTGAGCCGACGCCGCACGCTTGTCCTTCTCACGCAGCTCGCCGAGGCGCGGCTGCAGTTTCTCCAGCGGCAGCTGCAGCCGCACTTTCTCTTCAACGCGCTCAACACGGTCGCTGAGCTGGCGCGCGAGTCGCCGGCCATGGCGCGCCGCACGCTGCTCAACCTGAGCCGCCTGCTGCGATCCGCGATCGACTACGCCGACTCTCCCGAGGTGACGCTGCGCGAGGAGCTGGCCACCCTCGAGCCGTTTCTGGAGATCCAACGCCAGCGGTTCAGCGAGTCGCTCGACATCAGCTGCGATGTGTCGCCTGACGCGCTCGACGCACGCGTGCCGCCGATGCTGCTACAGCCCCTGATCGAGAATGCGGTGCGGCACGGTCGTGCTGGCCGGGGCGAACGAGGACGCGTCGTCGTCATCGCGCGCGCGGCGCCGGGCCGTTTGCTCCTGCGTGTCGAGGACGACGGCGCTCGATGGAGTGCCGGCACCCCGTCCACGAGGGGGAGAACCGGGCACGGCATCGGACTCCGCAACACGTCGGAGCGGCTGACACAACTGTATGGTTCCAATCACACCTTCGCGCTGCGCCAGGAGAGTGACGGCACGACGATCGTCGAGCTGGATCTGCCATTCCGGTCCACGCCGGTCGAGCCGCAGACGCCGTTGGGAGTGTCGCAGCCTCCGGACGTGCTGCAGGGACGGGTGCAATTCGGCCCGCTGCCGGGTGAGTTCTGTGCCACCGTCCCACTGGAGGAAGGCGCGGCGTTACCCGAGATCATCGCGGAATCCGACGAGAGCGAAGCGCGGCCCGCACCGCGGCTGTCCCGGCGGGCATGGGGCTTCGTCGCGCTCGCGTGGGCTGCGACCGGCGTCTACTGGCTGGGGCAGGACTGGCTCGTCGAGCGGCTGCGCACGGAGAAGCCCGTGCCATGGACCATGGGAATGGTCGACCTGGTGTCGGCGGTGGTGTGGCTGGCGCTGACGCCGGTCGTGCTCTGGCTCGCACGCGCGGTGCGTCTCCAACGCGGACGACTGCTGCTCGCCATCAGCTTTCATCTCGTGGCAGCGGTGCTCGTGGGCGCGCTGCACCTGTGGATCTGCTTCTCCGTGGGCGTGGATGACCGCCAGCTGCTCCTGCAGGTGAACGTGAATCCCTTCACCCTCGATCTCTGCATCTACTTCGCGCTGCTGGCCTGGTCGCATGCGCGTGACTTCGCGGCGTGGTACGAGGCGCGTGGCCTCGCGGCAGCGCGGACCGAAGCGGCGATCGCGCGGTCGCGCGTGGATGCCACCGCCATCGCGCTTCACACGCCATTCCTGCTCAGTGTGCTCAGCTCGGCGGCGTCGATGGCCGTCGCGGATCCGGCTCGTACGGAGCGCGTCGTCGAGCGGCTCGGCGATCTGCTGCGGACCGTGCTGCGCTCCGTTGGCCAGGGGGTTCGCACCGTCCGCGACGAGGTGACCCTTCTCGAATGCTGCCTCGACGTGCAGACCGAGCTGACTGGTACCGCGATCGAAGTCCACACCACCGTCGACGAAGCGTGCATGGGCGCCTATGTCCCACCGGGCATCGTGCACGCGGTGATGGACTACATCCTGGCCCGCGCGCTGGCGGCGCCCACGTCGGCGCTCCGCGTCGACGTCGCGCCCGGCGGCCGCCGTCTCTCGCAGGAGATCGTCTTTCGCATCACGCCCCTCGCGCACGTGGTCCCGATGTCGGCACGGCGCGCCTCGATTGGCCATGTCGGTTAGCACAGGAGTCCCCACCATGCCACTACGTGTTCTCCTTGCCGATGACGAGGCGATTGCTCGGCGTCGACTCATCCGGTTCATCCGCTCCGAGCCGGACGTACAGATCGTCGCCGAGTGCAGTGGCGGCGTGGAGGCCACGGAGGCGCTCGACGCGCACGCCGTGGACCTCGCCATTCTCGACGTCCAGATGCCCGACGTGGATGGCCTCCAGGTCGTCGCCGCTCGCGGACCCGAGCGGATGCCGGCGGTGATCTTCGTGACCGCGTACGACGAATACGCCGTGAAGGCGTTCGAGGTCCACGCGCTCGACTACCTGCTCAAGCCTGTCACGGCCGAGCGCTTTCACGCCGCGTTTCAGCGGGCGCGCCAGCATCTCGAGCGCTCGCTCTCGTCACAGCGGGGCGAGCGGCTCGCCGCGCTGCTCGCGCAGGTGCTTGCTGGCGACGGCGCGCTGCCCGGAGTGGAGCAGGCGCCGGCGCACGCCCCACCACGCCATACCGACCGCCTGACGGTGAAGACCGATGGCCGCGTGTACTTCGTCAAGACGTCCGAGGTGGATTGGGTACAGGCCGAGGGGAACTACGTGCGCGTGCACGCGGGCACGGCTACGCACCTCATCCGCGAGACGCTGAGCACGGTCGAGGCGCTGCTCGACCCCGACCAGTTCTCTCGCATCCATCGCAGCACGATCGTGAACCTCGACCGCATCCGCGAGATGCAGGCGTGGTTCGCCGGCGACTACGTGGTGATCCTGAAGGACAACACGCAGTTGAAGCTCTCGCGGACGTATCGGGAGCACCTGCAGACGCGACTGCGCGCAATTCTATAGGCGCGATGTCGTCCTGAGCGCAGCGAAGGACCTGCACGTGCAGGTCCTCCGACCGCTTCGAGCCCTCAAGGCGACAGGCCGCACGACGGCTCGTCCCGCCGGATGAACGCCCTGCACCATCGCGCTCGCCGGTCTCCGATCTCCATCGCATTACTTCGCACGTCAGTTACCACCGACTCCCACGCACGTGCGCACGGGAGTCTCGTGGTCGCTGCTGTCGTGCATCGCGCGCCGCTCACGGCCCACCATCCCTCCGGACGGCGCGTCCCACTCTCGATGGAGACTCGTAGCATGATGCTGCACAGGCGTCCCGGTCGTTACGTCGCCGGCGCGATGTCCGTGGTCTTCGTGACGTGCGTCGCACCAGTCGGCGCGGCCCAATCGGCGATCCTCGGCGGGCGTGTCACCGCGTCTGCGTCCGGCGAGCCAATCCCGGAGGTCCGCGTGCTCGTGCTGGGCACGAGCCTCTTCGGCATCACGAACGCTGATGGCCGTTACACGATTCGTAACGTGCCCACCGGCACGGCCGACGTCCGCGCGCTCCGCGTCGGGTATCAGGAGCAGAAAAAGAGTGTCGTGCTCACGGCCGGACAGACCGCCGCCCTCGACTTCACCATGCAGCCGAGTGTGGTGAAGCTGCAGGAAGTCGTCACCACCGCGACCGGCGAGCAGCGGCGCGTCGAGCTGGGCAACACCGTCGGCACGGTGAACGCCGCCGAGCTCACGGCCACCGCACCGATCGCCCGGATCGACAACCTGCTCACCGCTCGCGTGCCTGGCGTCGTCGTGTCGCCGCCCAACATGACCGGCGGCTCGGCGCGCGTCCGCATTCGTGGCGCCGGCTCGCTTACGCTCAGCAACGATCCCATCTACATCATCGACGGCGTCCGGATGACGAGCGACGTCGGGTCCGCCTCCATCGGCATCGGTGGAACCGCGCCAAGCCGGGTGAGCGACATCAATCCCGACGAGATCCAGGACATCGAGATCGTGAAGGGCCCCTCCGCCGCCACGCTCTACGGGACGGATGCGGCGAACGGCGTCATCGTCCTCACGACGAAGCATGGGCGCGCCGGCGCGGCCCGGTGGACGGCCTACGCGGAAGGTGGCGTCTTGAAGGATCTGAATACGTATCCGACCGCCTACACGCTCGCCGGCCACTCGCCCGGCAGCACGGTCAATAGGACGTGCCGAATCACCCAGGTGTCCGCCGGGACGTGCATCGCCGACAGCTTGCGCACGTACAACCTGTTCGACGATCCGGCCGTCTCGCCGGTCGGCACCGGGCGCCGTCAGAACGGCGGCGTCTCGATCTCCGGAGGAAACGAGGCGGTGCGCTACTACTCCTCCCTCGCCGCCGAGACCGAGACCGGCGTGACGCGCATCCCGGGCTTCTTCCTCGACTACTGGTCGCAGCAGGGGCGCACCTATCCGGACGAGCAGATCCACCCGAATGCGTATCAGCGCTTCAACACGCGCACCAACATCTCGGTCGATCCCACGCCGACCACGGACGTGACATTCTCGCTCGGGTTCATCACGAGCAAACAGCGACTGCCGCAGACGGACAACAATACCACCGGCATTCTCTCCAACGCGTACGGCGGGCCGGGATTCACCACGAACGGCAATACCGCGGACGGCGTGCCGCTGCACGGCTACAGACGCTTCGTCCCCTCCGAGATCTTCCAGGAGATCGTAGAGCAGAAGGTCGGGCGGTTCATCGGGTCGGTCAATGGAAACTGGCGTCCAACCAGCTGGCTCGCCAACCGCGTCAACCTCGGCCTCGATCAGACGGATCGACTGGACAGCGACCTGTGCCGCTTCGGCGATTGCTCCAACTTCGGAACGCAGCGCCTCGGTTTCGCCACCGACAACCGCACCGACATCCGCAACGCGAGCTTCGACCTCGCGAGCACGGCGACAATCAATCCGTTCGACGGCGTCGCGTCCAAGACGACGGTCGGCACCCAGTACGTGCACTACCAGCGCAACGGCAACTCGGCGGCCTCGATCAATCTCGCGCCGGGCTCCGAGACGGTCACGGGCGGCTCGGTCTTCGGGGCCGGCTCGACCACGACCATCGCCAAGACGCTTGGCGCGTTCATCGAGGAGCAGATTGCCTTCCGCGATCGCCTGTTCGTCACCGGCGCCGTTCGCTCAGATCAGAACAGCGCGTTCGGGACCAACTTTCAACGCGTCTACTACCCGAAGCTCGGCGTCTCGTGGCTGGTCAGCGACGAGTCCTTCTTCCCGAAGTCTGGCGCGCTCGACCAGCTTCGTTTGCGGTTGTCGACGGGCGCGTCCGGCGTGCAACCCGGCCCCAATGACGCACAGCGGTACTACATCCCGGCGCTCTTCAACCGCGACTTCACCGACATCGCGGGGCTGACCGCGCTCGGCGTCGGCAACGGCGATCTCAAGCCCGAACGCGCGATGGAGCTCGAGACCGGCGTCGACGCTCGATTCTTTGGTGGACGGATTGCGACGGAGCTGACGTACTACGACAAGGTTCGGCGCGATGCACTTATTCCGCGGGTGCTGCCGCCCTCCTCGGGGACCGGCGTGGACGTCCGCAACGAGAACATCGGCAAGGTGCGCAACGCCGGGGTGGAAGCGCTCGTCACCGCCCAGATTCTCGACGCCCCTCGTCTCGCATGGTCCGCGACGCTCAACGGCGCCGTCAACCATAACCGGCTCGTGACCCTCGGCGATGTCCCACCGATCATCGGCGCGAATACGCGTCAGCAGGAGGGGTACCCCCTGTTCGGCTGGTGGGCGCGACGGATCTCCAACGTCAACGACGCCAATGGCGACGGTATCATCACGATCAACGAGCTGACCGTGGACGATTCGTCCACCTTCATCGGTGCGTCCGCGCCGACGCGCGAGGCATCGCTGACGAACAGCTTCGACTTCCTCAACCGTGCGTTGCGGATCACCGCGTTGTTCGAATATCGCGGGGGACACTACCTCCTGAACGACACCGAGCGCATCCGGTGCCAATCGCGGAACAACTGCCGAGGCCTCACCGACAGGACCGCGTCGCTGGACGAGCAGGCACGCGTCGTCGCCATGCGCGACCATCCGTCGCAGACGTTGGCCGGATACATCGAGCCGGCGGACTTCGTTCGGTGGCGCGAGCTCTCGATCACCTATACGCCGACGGCGCGATTCGCCGGCCTGCTCCGCGCGCAGACAGCCAGCATCACCTTCTCGGCGCGCAACCTCACGCTGTGGACACGCTTCAGC
>JALYXJ010000409.1 GCA_030947165.1 Gemmatimonadota bacterium | reverse complement strand
GTCGAGTCGCATCGATGCGACTCACCTGGGGACTGGCACGCCTGACGGACTCGCGACAGACGACTGGGGTGGCGCGCGCTCGATGGGCGGATACTCCGCGTGCCGCTGGAATCCCGGGGGAAGCTGGCGTCCACCTACGCGACGAGCCATCTTCCCGCATGACGACCGAGGCCAATCCGACGGCCAGGCGAGCGTGGATGCTCGCGCTGACGTGCTTCGCAGGCGCCGTGTCCCCGGCGGGCGCGCAGACGGCGGGCGATCCGATCGACGTTGGACTCGACTTTATTGCGCCCGAGCAGACCTATTTCATGGCGAGTCGGATCGCTCGGTTCGACACGCGGTCGGGTGTTGGAGCGTTGCAGTGGGATCGCTACGTGCGCCAGCCGGGCCTCAACTTCAACAAGATCGATCGGGGCTTCACGCGCGGAGCCGCAACGGAATTTCCGTCGTCGGAGTACGACCGCGATCCCGTGCTGCCCTTCCGGGTCGACTTCGTGACGCCGAGAACGGTACGCATTCGGATGTCCACGCGCGACGTACCGCTCGACGCCGACGAGTCGTCGCTCATGCTCGCGGGACGGGTGCCGAGTAGCAGTGCGTGGCGCGCCGAATCGACGGACAGCGTGGTCACATGGACGAGCGATCATGGGCGCGTGCGGCTCGTGAAGAACCCGTGGTCGCTCGAGTTCCTCGATGCATCCGGTCGGCTGCTCACGCGCACCCAGCGCTTGGGGCAGCCCGCGTCGTTCACGCCGTACGTTCCCTTTTCATTCGTACGTCGTGCTCGCGACCTGGGCCGAAGCACCGCGGCGGTCTTCGAGCTCGCGCCCGACGAACGGATCTTCGGCCTGGGCGAGTCGTTCACGCGGCTGAACAAGCGCGGGCAGCGCGTGGTCGCCTATCTGCGTGACGCGATGGGTGCGCAGAGCAGGCTCCAGTACAAGGCCGTGCCGTTCTTCCTGAGCAGTCGTGGCTACGGAATGTTCGTGCATACGAGCGCGCCGGTCACCTTCGACGTGGGCGCGGAATACGACGCGCACCACGCGATCTACTCGGGCGACGAGCTGCTCGATCTGTTCATCTTTCTCGGCGAGCCGAAGGACGTCGTATCCGAGTATACGGCGATCACCGGGCGGAGTCCCGTGCCCCCCACCTGGTCGTTCGGCCTGTGGATGAGCCGCATCACCTACAAGTCCGAGGCGGAGGTGCGCAACGTGGCTCGACTGCTGCGTTCCCATCGCATCCCGGCCGACGTGCTCCATCTCGATACGGGCTGGTTCGAGACGGACTGGCGCAGCGACCTTCAATTCTCCGCCAGTCGGTTCCCGAATCCTCGCGGTTTGCTGCAGGACCTGCGCGGCCAGGGCTTTCACGTCAGCCTCTGGCAGTACACGTATTTCACACCGAAGAACCCACTCTGGCGCGAGATCGTGGAGCGCGGATATCACGTGCGCGACGAGAGTGGTCGCCTTCCCGCGGAAGACGCCGTGCTCGACTTCAGCAATCCCGCCGCCGTGAGCTGGTATCGCGGCAAGCTCGGCGACCTTCTGCGAATGGGCGTGTCGGCGATCAAGACGGACTTCGGGGAGAACGCGCCAGCCGGCGGCCTGTATCACTCGGGGCGCACCGGCTGGTACGAGCACAATCTCTATCCGCTGCGCTACAACCAGACGGTCTTCGATCTGACGCGTGCGACGAATGGCGACGGTGAAGGGATCATCTGGGCGCGGAGCGCGTGGGCGGGCAGCCAGCGGTATCCGCTCCACTGGGGCGGTGACGCCGAGAACACCAATGCCGCGATGGCGGCGACGCTCCGCGCCGGCCTCTCGATGGGGCTCTCGGGGTTCACCTTCTGGAGCCACGACGTGGGAGGATTCGTGAATCGCGCCCCGCGCGACCTCTACCGCCGCTGGCTCGCCTTCGGTGCGCTCACCTCGCACGTCCGCACCCACGGCGCCCCGCCGCGCGAGCCCTGGGAGTACGACGACGCCTTCACGGCTGACTTCCGCCGCGCGATGGAGCTACGGTACGCGCTGATGCCGTACATCGTGGCGCAGGCGCGGGCAAACGCAGCCAAGGGCCATCCCATGCTACGCCCGCTGTTCTTCGATTTCCCCCGCGATCCCGGCTCATGGACCGTGGAGGACGAGTACCTGTTCGGCGCCGATCTGCTCGTGGCGCCCCTGTTCACCGACAGCGCCACGTCTCGCGCCGTCTATGTGCCGCCGGGCACGTGGATCGACTACCAGACGGGAAAGGCGTACGGCGGCGCGCGGTGGCAGGAGATCGCGAGCGGAGAAGTTCCGATTGTCCTGTTGGTGCGCGACCACGCCGTGATCCCCCACGCCGCGGTGGCGCAGAGCACTTCGGCGATCGACTGGCGTCACCTCGAGCTGCGGGTGTTCTCCACCGACGGCGCGCCCGCTTCCGGAGCCGTGGCGCTGGCCGACACGCCCGGCGCGCACCCCGTGCGCGTCATGGACGGTCGCGTGGACCGCGACCCTCTCGCCGGCAAGGTGGAGTGGCGCGTCACCAGACGACCCGTCAGGGAGTGAGCGAGGCCCTTCGGCGCGGGAACATTCGATTGGTGAGTGCGCGCGCCTCCTAGCGGCGCGCACCGAGCGTGGCGGAGTCCTGCTGCTCGGGAGAGACGGGCGCCGACCCATCGCCTCGCAAGTCGGCCGTGGCTGGCCGGACCTCGACTTCGTGCCGCTCGCCGTCGTCCACGAGGGGAATCTCCTGGCCATCGAGGCCGACCCCGTCGATGGAGATCGCCGCGCCATGGCGTCCGACCTCGGCCGGCTCGCTGACGACGATGACGTAGGTTGCGGCGCCATGGCGGTACTCCACCGTGAGCTCCGGCCAGTCCGCCGGCACGCGAGGAGCGATGGTCAGGCGATCGCCACGCTTCGTGAAACCGAGAATCGCCTCGAGGCCCACGCGGTACATCCAGCTCGCCGAACCGGTGTACCAGGTCCAGCCTCCGCGCCCGAGATGCCCCGCGGCCGTGTACACGTCGGCGGCGATGACGTACGGCTCGGTCTTGTAGACCGCGACGTTGGCGGGGGTGCGGGCGTGGGTCAACGGGTTCAACATCTGGTACAGCTCGAAGGCCCGATCGCCGTCGCCACGCATGGCCGTGGCGAGCACGGCCCACGTGGCGGCGTGAGTGTACTGCGCGCCGTTCTCTCGCACCCCCGGCAGGTAGCCCTTGATATAGCCGGGATCGTTCGGGGTCTTGTTGAAGGGCGGGGTGAGCAGCAGCAGGAGCCGCGCCTTCTCGTCGACCAGCCACTCCGCCAGCGAGCGCATCGCCTGCGCCGCGCGAGCCGGCTCGCCAGCGCCGGAGATGACGCTCCAGCTCTGGGCGATGGAGTCGATGTGGCATTCGACGCTCGACGCCGAGCCGAGCGGCGTGCCGTTGTCGAAGTAGGCACGGCGATACCAGGCGCCGTCCCAGCCGTGCTCCTCCACGGCCGTCACGTAGCGATCTGCCAGGCCGCGCAGCTCGGCCGCCACCGCGTCGTCGCGACGCCGCTCGGCGAGCGTAGCGAAGTCGCGCAGGGTCGCGATCAGGAACCAGGCGAGCCAGACGCTTTCGCCTCGACCCTGAGCCCCGACGTGGTTCATGCCGTCGTTCCAGTCACCGGTGCCGATGAGCGGCAGGCCATGAGCACCCGTGGTACACGCGCGCCGGAGCGCACGCAGGCAGTGCTCGTACACCGACGCCTGCTCCCCGGTGACCTGCGGCAGGCCGTACACCTCGTGCTCGTCGGGGGCGAGCGCCCGCATCGTCAGAAACGGCGCGGTGTCGTTCAGCACGGTGTCGTCGCCCGTGACCCCGATGTAGCGCTCCACGACATACGGCAGCCACGCCAGATCGTCGGAGAATCGCGTGCGAACGCCGCGCCCACTCCGGGGATGCCACCAATGCTGGACGTCGCCTTCGGTGAACTGTCGGCCAGCCGCGCGCACGATGTGCGCGCGCGCGATTGCCGGCTCCGCATAGGTGAATGCGAGCACGTCCTGGAGCTGGTCGCGGAAGCCGTAGGCTCCACTGCTCTGATAGGTGGCGGTGCGCGCCCACATGCGGCAGCACAACGCCTGATAGAGCGTCCAGTGGTTCAGCATGACGTCGAACGACGGTTCGGGCGTGCGCACGCGCACGACGGACAGCCGTCGCGCCCACGCTGCTTCGGTGCTCGCCGCGGCGGTCCGGGCGCGCGAGGGGTCGAGGTACCGGTCCATCAATGCCTGCGCCTCGTCCATGCCAACTGCGCCGCCAAGAAGCACGGTGATGTCGCGGGTCTCCCCAGCCGCGAGGACGATCACGCACTGCAGCGCGGCGCAGGGATCGAATCCGGCGCCGGTTCGTCCACTCAAGGGTGCCTCCGCGTATCCGGCGAGCGCGGCCGGCGCGGCGGCCGTGCCGTTGCGTCCGATGAATTCGCGGCGGTCGCCGGAGTGCCCGACGAGCGCCTCGCTGATCGCGCTGAACGCGACCCAGTCGCAGAACTGTGGATCGAAGCTGTTGCGGGCCACGATTGCGCCGCGCCGCGCGTCGAAGCTCGTCGTCACCTGATGCTGGGTGTGCTCCCGCAGTGCACCGAGCGTCCACTCGGCGTAGGCGGTGACGGTCAGGCGGCGTGGCTTCGCCGTCTCGTTCGTCACTCGCAGCAGCGAGAGCTTCACGGGCGCGTTCTCCGCCAGCCCCATCGTGAGGTGCGTGGCGATGCCGCCGCGCGAGTGCTCGAAGGTGGTGGCGCCCTGCCGATGCGTCACGGTGTACAACAGGTCGCTGCGCATCGGCGCCGGCGTGGCGCTCCACAGCTCGCCGGTCTCCTCGTCGCGGAGGTACAGCACGTCCGCCGGCGGATCGCACACCGGATCGTTGTGCCAGGGTGTGAGCCGGTAGAAATAGCTGCTGCCGGCCCACGTGCAGCCGGCACCGCGCTCGGAGACGAGAAACCCGCCGCGCTCGTTGGAGACGATGTTCGCCCACGGAGCAGGCGGCAACTGGGTGCGGCGAACACGGATCTGGTACGCGCCGTCGGCGGTGAGCCCGCCAATGCCGTTATCAAAGGTGAGGGGCTCGGCCGATGCGGCCGGTGCGGCACCGGCGCGCTCAGGGAGAGGCGCGCGGCGCAACGGCCGTGGCTCAGAGAGGACGAGCGACGCCGCGATGTCGGGGATCGTCAACGCCTCGCTGATGTCCGACAGCGCCCGGCCATCGCAGGCGACGTGCACCCGGGCCGTGGCGCGCAGCATCAGTCGCGTCGCGGGGTCGAGCTGATCGCCGCGCCGCAGGAACACGCCGCCGGGCTTGTCGAGCGCGTCGGGCTCGTTCGACGCGTACATCGCATCGAGCATCTGCTCCTCGAGCTCCTGGGTGTAGCCCGAGGGGTGCTCGTTGAGGATGACCAGGTCCACCATCATGCCGCGTCGACGCCAATAGTGATGCGCCGCGAACAGCTGCTTGAGCGTTGGAATGCCGTCGGCGGTATCGATGGTCGCGAGCACGATCGGCCAGTCGCCGGAGATCCCCTGCGCCCAGAGCAGCGGCTGCGAGCCTTGATTGCGGCGGAGCTCGTCCTGCGGCGCCCGCAGGGCGTCGATGGGATAGAGCAGATGTCCGGCGAGCTCCTGGAAGACGGCGGCGTCCGCGGGCGCGACGCCGAGCCCGCGCAACTCCATCTGCGTGGCGGTCCACGCGAGGTCGAGCGCGCGCTGCACGGTGCGCGGGTCGTGATAGCGGTCGGCCAGCGCGAACGCCTGATCGCGGGAGGTGGCCACGAGCGTGGTGAACGACACGGAGGCCGACTGGCCGGGCTCCAGCCGCACCCGAGCGCGGAGCGCGAAGACCGGATCGAGCACGGCGCCCGTGGTGCCGGACAGCGCGCCGTCGGACTCGAGCGCGACCGGATCGCGCGTGCCGCGTCCCCGCCCGAGGAAGCGCGAGCGGTCGGTCTCGCAGGTCACGGCATCGACGCGCTCTTCACCCGTCGCCATGACGTGCACGCACCAGAGCGGACGCTCCGAGGCTGTGCGAGGCCGGCGGGTAGCCGTAACGGCGGAACACCAGGCGTGCCACTCGGTCTCGACAAACAGGTTGGCGAAGGCGGGATGCGCGCGCTCGGCCTCGGCCGGTGCGAGCACGATCTCGCCGTAGCTCGTCAGCTCGAGCTCACGCGTGGAGTCGCCCGTGTTGGTGACGGTGACGCGCCGGACCTCGGCGTTGTCCTCAGGCGCGACGGCGATCTCGGTCCGCGTGTCGATGTCGCCATCGGCACGCTCGAAGGTGACGCGGTCCGTGGCGAGGAACGCGCGATAGCGGTCGGCCGGCGCGCACACGGGCTGATGTGCCGCCGACCACAGACGCCCGGTGCCGACGTCCTTCACGTAACAGAACTGCCCGGTGTTGTCGGCGGTGCCGTCGTTGCGCCACCGCGTGACCGCGAGCGTCTCGTACTGGCTGTAGCCGGCGCCGCAGTGACTCACCATGATGGTGTAGGGCAGGCGTCCGAGCAGCGCGACGTGCGGCGTCGGCGTGTTCACGTCGTCGAGCTCGCGGACCACCGGCTGCTCGATCGCCGGATCGGGAAGCGCCTCGTCGGCGCGCGCCGTCTGCACCTCCTGAAGGACGAGGCGACGAGGGATGCGCTCGTGCAGCAGCAGCTCGGCGGCCTTCACGAGCGGCTCGGCATGAAAGCGTCGGCGCCAGACGTCGTTGGTGAGCGTGTTGGTGAGCGCAACAAGGCTCATCCCCACGTGATGCGCCATGTAGTTCCCGACGATCGCAAAGCGGAGACCAGGCGCGGGACGCGTGTAGTCGAGCGCGTCGCGAAAGCCGTACGGGCCGAGTGTGCCCATCCCCTCGAGCGTCGAGAGATTGTCGAACGCCTGGGCCGGATCCACCATCGCCGCCAGCGCCGAGGCGTATGGCGCGATCACGAGATCGCGGCCAAGGCCGCGCTTCAGCGCGAGGTCCGGCACGCCGAACGCCCGATACTGATATGTCAGGTGCCGGTCGCGCAGGTTGTACGCACTCTCGCTCACCCCCCACGGCACCTGCCGACCCGCGCCGAACACGATCTGCCGCTGCACGACGCCCTGATATGTCTGCGCCAGGACGGTGAAGGGGAGGGACTCCATCACCAGCGCGGGCATCAGGTACTCGAACATGCTCCCGCTCCACGAGACCAGCGCGGTCGCGCCGGCCGTGCGGGTGAGCGTGCGGGCGAGATGGAACCAGTGGTCCACGGGCACGTCGTGCTTGGCGATCGCCACGAAGCTCGCCAGCCGCGCCTCGGAGCCGAGCAGATCGTAATACGAGGCGTCGAGCTGGTGGGTACCCTCATGGTACCCGATGGAGAACAGCTTTCGCTGCTCGTCGAACAGGAACCGGAAG
>JALYXJ010000338.1 GCA_030947165.1 Gemmatimonadota bacterium | reverse complement strand
GACCTGATCATCGCGATGCGCCTGCCGGTCACGGGCCGCTCGCACAAGGTGGACAAGGACGCGCTACGGGCGCTGGCGCGGGAGCGTCTCTCGTGCTGATCGCCGTCACGGGAGCCAGCGGATTCGTCGGCGGCAGCATCGCGCGCGCCCTGGCTGCGAATGGACATCGAGTCACCAGTTACGGACGCCGCCCGCTCGGTGCCGTTCGCACGACGCTGTCCGATTACCATGCCTGGGATATCGCCCGGGGCCCCATCTCGGCGCCACATGTCGACGCGGTGATCCATTGCGCCGCGATGGTGGGTGATTGGGGCAGCGGTCGCGCGTATCACGCCGTGAATGTGCGGGGCACGCATGCGGTGCTCGAGAGCTTCGCGAGCGCGGGCCGCTTCATCCACGTCAGCACCACGAGCGTGTACTCGGATGACGTGCCCATTGTGAACGTGGATGAGGACGCACCGGTCGGCGACTGCGCCCATTCTGCCTACGGTCGCTCGAAGGCGGAAGCGGAGCGCGTGCTCCTGACAGCCGGACGGCCGGTGATCGTGCTCCGTCCGCACGTGATTTACGGCCCTGGCGACACCACCTTGCTTCCTCGGCTCCTCGCGGCGGAGCGGTTCGGTCGGCTGCCGGTACCGGGCACGGGGCGCAACCGGCTTTCGGTGACGCACGTCGGAAATCTGGTGATCGCCGTGGAGCGTGCACTGCACGCGCCCGTGGTGCGCGGCGTGTTCAACGTCTCCGACGCCGAATCGCCGACGGTCGATGCCCTGCTCACGACAGTGCTGGCGCGTGTCGGGTCCCGAGCCTGTCTCCGCTACGTCCCTCGTCGCACGGCCTGGAGAGCAGCCACGCTCTGCGAGTGGCTCTGGCGAATGGGACGCGTGAGGCAGCCGCCGCCGCTCACGCGCTACGTGGTGGCGCAGCTCGCCGACGAGCACACGGTGGACATCACCCGCGCTCGCGAACAGTTGGGCTACCTACCGCGCTGGTGCTACCGCGATGGACCGTTGTAAGCTGTGGTGCTGTTGCTGGTCCTCGAAGCGTCGGCGCCGTCACTGGGACCGGCGGACTGCTCACAGCCAGCGCCCCAGAAAGTCGAACGCCCCAACGCCGTGAAACTCGTGGCCGCCCTCGTGGATCTCGTACCCCATTCGCTCCGAGGCGCCGAGGGTGCGGTAGATCTGCCGTGTGTGCTCCGCGGCGCGCTGGCTCCCTTCGATGGGAAAGATTCGGTCGAGCCGCCCGGATTCGACGAACAGACACCGAGGCGCAACGAGCCCGGCGATGTCGGACATCTCCATGTCGCGCACGAGTCCAGGCACGTAATTGTCGGGGCAGTGCGAGATGCGGACGATGCTCTCTCGGAACGTGTTGAAGTAGGCACTAATCACGGCCACCCGAATGCGCTCGTCTAGAGCCGCGGTGAAGAGAGAGGTTGTGCCTCCACCGGACGCGCCGAGCGTCGCCACTCGGCGGATGTCGATCTCCGGCCTGGTAGCCAGGTAGTCGATCGCACGCATGGCATCCCACGCCCGCAAGCCGATCATCGTCTGGCCGAAGAGCAGCGCCGCACACGCGGCTGGGCGACATGAATTTTCCGCCGGACCGGCATTGCGGGCGGCTGCATCGCGCCGGGCACCGAACCCGAGCTGTTCGAGCGCGAAGGTGGCATAGCCATGCTCCACGCACTGGAGCGCATATTCCTTGGCGTAGCCGGTGCCACGGGTGGGCTGCTGTGTGCCGTCGGGCGCGATTCCCAGCAGATCGTCCACTCCACGGCCATGGCCGCTGAAGCATACGATGGCGGGCAGTGGACGCGGACGGTCCGTGGGTAGCAGGAGATAGCCGACCGCGGAGAGATTCTCTCGCGTCTGAAAGACGATGCGCTCGCGCACGTAGGTGCCGAAGTCGCGGCGCTCGAGCACTTCGGGACGCAAGGCGGCGCGGGTGCCGGGAAAACCGCCCAACCGTTCGATCAGCCGACTGCGCGCCGCGCCCTGCCATTCCCGCGCCCCCTGCGCGTCCGTTCCGGCGAAGTGCAGCGCCGGAGTGATGGCATCGTATTCCGAGAGGGAGAATGCCTGGCTGTCGAGCTGGCGCTTGAGGAGCACCGCCCGCCGTTCGGCGTCGGCTATCGAGGGCGATGTCGAGCTCGATGTCGCAATGGCAGCGGTGGGGGATCGGGACTCGGCGGCGGCATCGGCGGCGTGAAGACCGGTGGCGGCGAGCACCCCGGCCGCCGTTCCGCGTCTCAGGAACTCTCGGCGTCCGATCTCGCGTCGCATCACGATGGCGGTGCGGCGTCGGGAGCGGGAGCCGGCTCACTCAGGCGGCGGATGACGGCGAGAAGCAGGGTGCCTGCGAGTCCATCGACGTACGAGCCAGCGGCGCGAGCGGCGCCATGGGCAGCCCCTCGCGCATTGTCGGGCAGTCCGCGCGCCGCACGAACAGTGGCCGCGCCGGCGTCTACAGCCTTTGCTTTGGCGATGCTGGCGGCTTTGGCGTCGGCACCTGATGCGCTCACCAGCACGCCGGCGCCGATCGCCGCGGCGAGGGCCGGCCAGGGATGATCCCGCACGAGCTGCACGATGTCGAGCCGGTCCTTGACCGCGTGGACGGGTGCGGTGATGCGCGTCCCGATCTCGTCGATCGTGTCGGAGATATGGGCACGTGTACGGGCAACTTCTTCACGAGCGGCGGCGACGTCGGCGGTCATTGGATGACTCCTTGAGGGTAGCTCGATGGGAGGGCAACGAGCTGTGCACATTCCGGGCGAGTGCTGCAAAGCCGCGCGCCTCCGACACGGATCCTGAGCGTGCTGCCATTTGTATCTATGTTATATAATATCGGAACGGTCGGGTCCGCATTACTCGGTTTGTACCGACTCAGGCAGCTTAGGATGGACCGTTGCTAAACTGTTCTAATGTTCTATAATAACCGTCGTGAAGATTGACCTCGACCCCTACAGCCCGGTTCCGCTCTACCATCAGCTCGCGGAATCACTCCGCCAGATGATCGAATCCGGCGCTCTGGCACCCGGCGAGGTGCTCCCTCCACTGCGTCAGGCCGCACGAGAATGGGGCATCAATCTCCACACCGTCCGCCACGCGTATCGCAGTCTCGCCGACGCCGGAATCGTGCGGACTACCGTGCCAAGAGGGACGGTCGTGCTCGGTCCTGCGCCCCCGACCGCCAGCCCGGTCACAGGCCCGGATGACTTCCTCGAGCGCATGCTGCGCGAAGCGCGCGAGCACGGCCTCAGCCCCGATGACGTCCGTCGCCGCCTGCAACAACAGACCGGTATCACGCCCACATCGGTCCGCGCACAACTCGACGTCGTCCATGTGATCGAGTGCAGCACGTCGCAGGCGCTCGACCTCGCTCGACAGGTGCAGGAACGCTGGCAGGTTACCGCGAAGCCATGGAGCCTGGAGCGCACCGGCGAGCCGCCACCAGGCACACTGCTCGGCACCTACTTCCACTACAACGACATTCGTACCCGATGGCCTCGCCGCCTCGGGCAGGTGCAGTTCACCAGCATTCACCCCGACCCGTCGCTGGCGACGCGAATCCGCGCCCTGATACCGCCCGACACCCGAGCGACACTCATCCTGTGCGAGCGCGATGCCGAAAAGGCGCGCAATGCCGCCGCCGATCTCGCCGCGGTTCTCCCCTCCCCAGCCTTCGAGATCCGCACCCTCGTCGCGAGCAATCCAGCCACCGCGCTCCACGTCGCCGGCCGAGATCAACCCGTGCTGTTCACCCCCCGGGTATGGGGCTCGCTCGGTCCGGCAGAGCGTGCCGATCCTCGGGCGATGGAGGTGCGCTACCTGTTCGATCTGGCCGAGCTCGCCGCGGTGGCCGAACGGCTGCAGTGGCGCCCTCGTGTGGGAGCGGGCGCCTAGGCGAGTCGGTTGGTTGCACGCGCCACGTGGTCGAGGCGAGTGCTCCACCCGGGCCGTGACCGGACACGCCACCTTCGGGTTGTGCTGGATGCCCCCCCACTCCAGCCTTACCCCCGACCGGTCGACCCATGACAGCACGCCTCGCGATTCTCGGACTGTTCGCCGCGCTCGGCTGTCAGAACAGCTCGCCGCTCACATTCCCGCAAGACGACCGAATGGTAGTCGTCGACGGCCCGTTTACGCTGACCGTCACCGACTTCCCCGCGCAGATGGGGGTCCTGTGGATCGCTCCCGGCGCCGAGGGAGGCCAGGGTGCGGTGACCGCGCACGCCATCCGGTACGGCAGCCTGTGCGCCCTCGCCGTAAGCGCGCGTGCCGCGGTGACCGGAAACCGCGTCGTGCTGCACGTCGCCTTCGCGCCACGCCTGACGCTCTGCGTCGCCGAGGTGCGTGGGCTGCGCTACGACGCGGTGATCGGAGGGCTCGCGCCGGGCCGCTACGAGGTCCACATCCTCCATGATGAGGGAGACGGTCGGGCCGAGTCGGAGGTGCGCGTGCAGATCGTGGACGTCACCTGACGGTCTCAGGCAGGAACTATCGAGACGGACGGAGGTCGGCTGTCGCGTGAGCGGGCGCTCGGCGCCGTGCTGGCGACGCACCGACGATGTCCGCCGCGGCGCCGACGACGAGCAGCAGCACTGCGAGGCCGGCGAGCGCGATGCCGAGCCCGGTGCTCTGCGCCACGAAGCCAATGAGTGCCGGTCCGGCGATGAGGCCGGTCGTGCCCATGGCGACCGTCGTCGAGACGGCCGCCGCGGTCGGGTAATCGGAGACTCGGGCTGACGCGCTGATCAGCGTCGGGACCACGTTCGACGCGCCGAGCCCGATCAGCGCGCAGCCGGCGAGACCAAGCCATGGCCCAGGCGCGAACACCATCACGAAGAATCCCGTCGCGGCGAGGATTGCGCCGTATCGCACCACGGACACTGGGCCCACCCGCTCCACGATGCGATCGCCCGCCAGTCGACCGGCGGCCATGGTGATCGAGAACGCGGCGTACCCGAGTGCGGCGGTCGACACGCTGTAGCCGCGCACCTCCCGGAAGAAGACAGCTCCCCAATCCACGATCGACCCCTCGGATAGGTAGAGCGCGAGGGTCATCAGGCCTACGAAGAGAACCGGTAGTGGCGCCAGACCACGTCGCACATGCGACGTCCGGTTCGTCTCGGGCGCCAGGTCCGGGTTGAGGCTCTCGGCCTGCGTCGCGATCACGAGGATCAGGACGGCAGAGACATCGATCGCGCACACGAGCGGAGAGACACCGAGCCCCAGCAGCAGACTGTTGGCGGCGGCACCGGCCAGCCCCCCCAGGCTGAACATCGCATGAAAGGACGACATCACGGGCCGCCCCATGGCGGCCTGCACGGCGATCGCCTGAGCGTTCGCCGCCACGCCGATGACACCGACACATGCGCCGAACGAAAACAACAGGACCGCAAGCGTCGCCGCCGACGGCGCATGCGCCAGAAACGGCAGCGTAAAACACAGCGCCGACGCGGCCACGACGAGCGGGGTGCGGCTGCTGTAGCGGCGCGCGAGGGGCGCGGCGGCCATGGTAGCGACGATCGTCCCGCCGCCGAAGGCCAGCAGGATCGAGCCGAGGGTGGCTTCGTCGAGACCAAGCTGCGCCTTGGCGAATGGTACCAGCGCCGCCCATGTCGATATGGCTACGCCGAGCAGTCCGAAGAACGCTCCAGTGGCGCGCCGCCCTTTCCGCATCCCCATATCTCCTCTCTATGATTCAGCACGTTTTTTCAACCGTGCAAATGACTCGTTTTTTGTCCCTTCCCTACGCGTCGCAAGTAACGTCGATTTACCACCAGGGTCCAATACATGTTTGGCACGGTGCGATACCATCTGGGTATCAACCGCGTGCGACCGTTTTCTCACCGCTTCAGCGCTGAGGCCGCAGCACATGGAGCTCCGCCATTTCCGGTACTTCGTCGCGGTCGCCGAGGAGCTGCACTTCGGGCGGGCGGCCCAGCGGCTGCACATTGCGCAGCCGCCATTGAGCCGCCAGATCCGCGACGTCGAGCGAGAGATCGGCACGGCGCTCTTCGAGCGAGGGGCACGCGGCGTGGAGCTCACCCACGCCGGTGCGGCGTTCCTGCCCGAAGCACGCCTCGTGCTTACGCAGGCAGAGCGGGCACAGCGGACCGCGCAGCGTGCCGCGCACGGTGAGACCGGGCGTCTTCGAGTCGCGTTCGTGGAGGAGGCGACTCATTCGGGAATCCTGCCGGACGTACTCAGCTTCTTTCGCATGCATCTGCCGAGCATCGGGCTCTCCTTACTCGAGCTTGATTCGCCCCAGCAGGCCGATGCGCTCCGTGAGGGGCGGATCGATCTCGGCGTCCTGAGCAGTCCCCCTCTCGACGCCGAACGCTGGCTGCAGACGGAAGTGGTGTATGAGGAGCCGCTCGTCGCCGCGCTTCCGCAGACGCACCGTCTCGCAAACAAGACGCGCATCTCGCTGCGCGAGCTCGGGGCCGAATCATTTATCCTTCGGCCGCGCCCCACGGACCCCGTATCCTACGACGATATGCTGGCGCGCTGTCGCGCGGCGCACTTCAGTCCGACCGTCGCCCAGGAGGCAACGGGGTGGCATACGGTGATCGGCCTCGTGAGCGCCGGCGTTGGAGTCGCCTTCGTGCCGACATCGCTGGCGCTGCTGCGGCTGGCTGGCGTCGTCTACCGGCCGGTACGTGACCTCTCGCTGAGCGTCGCGCTGAGCGTCGTGTGGAAGCAGGGCGAAAGGTCCCCCGTGCGAGAACGCTTCGTCACCACGCTTCGCGCCGTGGCCCGCGCCCGTCGACGCGCCGGTCCCGCCAAGCGCTAGCAGAGCTCAGATCGTCGACCCGGAGTCAGCCACGCCGGCCTCGCCGCGGCCGCTTTGCCGTTGGTGGTGACACCGGTGGGGTCGCCACGGTCTGATCGGTTGGGAGTGCACCGAACTGCGTGGCGACATACGCGCCAATCAGGTTCGCGTTCTGGAGCAGCATCGCGTCGTCGCCTCCGGCCAGGAGTCCGACGAGCAGCACGGCGAGAAAGGCGTCGCCGGCACCCACCGTGTCCTTGACCTCCACCGTGAACCCCGGGTGCTCGCTCCACCTCCCATCGCGCCAGAGCGCCGCGCCGTTGCTGCCATGTGTAATGCAGACGACCGAGCAGCCGAACGTCTCGGCAAGTCCGGCCGCCGCGTCGTGCGGGCTGCTGCGGAGATCGAACCAATCGGCCACGCGGCGCATCTCGGCATCGGAGAGCTTGACCACGTCGGCCCGGTGAAACGATCGACGCACGACCTCGCGGTCCTCGAATGGGGGACGCAGGTTCACGTCGAAGACCTTGAGCGCCTTGGTGTCCAGCAGGCGCTCGATGGTGTGTCGCGAAGTCGCATGCCGCTGGGCCAGGCTGCCGAAGACGATGGCACGAGCCTTCGCCGCGCGCGCGAGCAACGCATCGCTCACCCCGATCGCATCCCAGGCCGCCGGTGCGACGATCTCGTACGTCGGGATCCCGGCGTCGTCGACCGCAATGCTGACGAATCCCGTCGGCAGGGTGTCGTCTACCTGCACGAGATCCACCCCCACGCCGTAGCGGGCCGCCCGTCGCAGGGCTTCCTGTCCCAGACGGTCGCTGCCGACGCGGCTCACCATCGATACCGGCGTGCCGGCTGCGCGAAGATGGCAGGCGACGTTGAATGGCGCACCACCGAGGAATAGCCCCTCCGGCAGCGCATCCCAGAGCACTTCACCAACGCAGAGGATCTCCGAGCTTGACATAGGCCGAAGCTGCGTACGAACCGGCCGGGGTACAAGACCGTGCCGGTTCATTATCATGGCTTCGCCAGCCAGACTTCACAGAGACGGAGATGATGGCTCAGACGCCGAACGATCGCCGACAGAAATGACGTCAGAGTCCACACGCACGTCGCGCGTGCTGCTCGCGGTGGGCGTCCTGTCCATCGTGGCGGTGCTCGTCTGGCAGGCTGTCACCGCAGGGGGGAATCCCGATCCGCTCTCGGCACACAATCGAGGTGCGGCAGCCGTGCTGGACATCGCCGTCCTCGTGTTCCGCGAAGGGCTCGAGAGCATCCTCGTGTTGGCCGCGCTCACGGCGAGCCGGAGCCCTCGCGGAATGCCGTATCGCCAGCCCATCGCGGTGGGGGTGCTGGTGGCAATCGCGGCCACGCTCCTCACCTGGCGGATTGCGGTCGGCGTACTGGACGATCTCACCCAACGGCTTCCCGCCCTCTACGTGCAGGCCGCGACCGGTCTCATTGCGGTGGTCGTGCTCGTCGTCGTCATGAACTGGTTCTTCCACAACGTCTACTGGACGGGGTGGATCGCGATGCACACGACGCGAAAGAAGGAGCTGCTCGCCACTGCGGCACAGCCGAGCGTGTCGCGCACCAGTATCCTGTGGGGACTGATCCTCCTCGGATTCAGCTCCTTCTACCGCGAGGGGTTTGAGGTGGTGCTGTTCCTCCAGAGCTATCGACTGAAGCTCGGTGGGACGCCCGTGCTATACGGCGTCCTGATCGGCGTCGCGCTCACGACTGTCGTGGCGCTGCTCACCTTCGTGGCGAATCGCCGGCTGCCCTATCGCAAGATGCTGGTGCTCACCGGTGTGCTGCTCGGCGTCGTGCTGCTCGTGATGGTCGGCGAGCAGGCGCAGGAGATGCAACTCGCACAGTGGCTGCCCACCACACCGATCCCGGCGCTCCAGGGTGTCATCCCCGGTTGGATGGGCCTCTGGTTCGCGATCTTTCCCACGGTCGAGACGCTGGCAGCGCAGGCGATCGCGGCCACGCTCGTCCTTGGCTCGTACGGAGCCGTGCGCGTGCGCATGTGGCGCGCGCAATCACGCGCGACCGCGTGACACCGTCCGAGATCGTCTGACGATCACGCAACCTTCAGAGCGCCAGAAACGCTGGCTCGTCGCCGCGAACATTTCGTACGACGCGCTCGTAGACAGCTCGACCGTTGTCGCCGTTCGTGAACACGACGACGGCATGTCGTGTCCCGGCATCCCCGACCACGAAGTGCTTGAACCCCGGGTTGTCGCCCCAATGCCAGAACGACATCTGCCCAGTGGCACCGGGCGTTTCCAGGCCGACGCCCGGCCCCCATGCCAGCGCCTCGTTGATCTGGATCGCGCGCGTCGTCATGCGCTCGAGCAGCACGTTTCCCCACAAGTGCCGCAGGAAGATGCCGTAGTCGCGGGCGGTCGTGAGCAGGCTTGCCGCGACGTTGGGCAGCAGCGTATTCGGGAGCACCGCCGAATCCTTGCGGACAGTGGAGAGAACTCGCTCGGCGTCTTCATGGCGCCAGTCCGTGACATTCCGGCCTTCTCTCGCCAGTGCTGCCACGAAGTCGCGACCGAGAAGCACGCTGTTGCTGTCACGGGGCACGCCGCGATTGGAGTGGGGCGACGCACGATTCGCATCGAGGTCGGCACGCCACATGTACGAGCTGCGACGCATGCCGAGTGGGTCGAAGATGCGGTCCTGGGTCAGACGGAGAATGCCCTGTCCCGTGACGTGCTCCACGATGCGCTGCAGGAAATAGTAGCCCTCGCCGGAATAGCTCCAGCGAGAGCCGGGGGCAAAGTCCGCGGTAAGCTGCTGATCGCGATTGAACCGCCAGTTGCGCCAGCCTGAAGTGTGGCTGAGGACATGACGCGCCGTGATCGTGCGCGCGAGGGTGTCGGATGGATTCGGCAGTGGGATGTAGTCGCCGAGTGGTCTGTCCAGGTCGAGCTTCCCCTCGGTGACGAGCCTGTGCACCAGGTAGGCGAACACCGGCTTGCTGAGCGATGCTGCTTCGAAGATCGTGTTCTCCGTGACCTGTTCTCCATCCTGCGCTCGGGTCGTGCCGGAACCGCGTACGGTGAACGAGTCACCGTTCACGATCGCCACGGCTGTCCCAGGCACGCTCGCGATGCGGAGGATGCGAGGAAGATCCACGACTGGATCGCGCTGCATCGTCTCGCCCGGGTCCGGCGCCTGATGGCGCAACCCGGCGCAGCCGAGCGCGCCAAGGGCCGTCGTGCTGCCTATCCATTCACGTCGATTCATTGGCGGATCCCGGGTTGAGGGCTCCTGACGATAACGTCGAACGGCCACCATTGCTGGTGGCCGTTCGTGTTGACTTGGATTGTCTACTGGGAGTGGCCAGGGAGGGAATCGAACCCCCGACACGCGGATTTTCAGTCCGCTGCTCTACCAACTGAGCTACCTGGCCCTCGACGCACCTGCTCTACGTTACCCAAGCCGCGTTCACGGCCCAGTCCATCAGTTTAACGGACTCCCCCCGCCCATGGAACTCCCCCACCGCGACGGCCATCGTGTCGGCGCGCAGTTTGGTGAGTTGGGCAAGTAGGATCGCGCGTACTGGCTCCTGGTCGGCCTCCGGACCCGGTCATGTGTGAGGCTGACCGGCGTAAGTCGAGAATGCCCCCGTGAACCGGCGGTCCACGGGGGCATTCTCCTATTGTCCGAACCTGCTCGCTAGAAGGTGTACTTCAGCTGCAGCTGCATCGCGTAGTTCGACTGAATGTTCTGCGTGCTGAACTGGCTGAAGCTCGGGTTGAAGTTGAACACGCCTTCCTTCCCGTTGAACGAACGGCGTGTCAGGATGGTCGGGCTGTTGGAGCTACCGATGTCCTGCGCGCCCCAGCTGCGGTTAAGCAGGTTGAGGAAGTTGAAGATGTCGAGCTGCAGCATGAAGTTCTGGCCCCGGATCGTCGGCAGCGACTGGCGGATGTCCACGTCGAGTCGCTTCGCCCACGGCGTGCGGCAGGTGTTGCGGTCCATGATCGTGCCGCGCGCCGCGTTGAGGCAGTCGTTCGAGGCGATGAACGTCTCGAACGCCGCGGCCTGGGCTGCCGGCGTCAACGCGCCATTCTGCGAGAACTGGATCTCCGTGGCCACCGTCGCATTGGTCGGCACGTAGATCAGGTCGTTGCTCGTGGAACCGTCACCATTCATGTCGCCGCTGTAGACAAAATCAAACGGCGTGCCAGACTCGCCGTTGAAGATGAACGAAATGTCCGTCTTGGATGGAAAGCTGTACGTGCCGTCGGCGATGATGCGATGTGGCGAATCGAATTTGGACGTTGTGAGGTCCGCGGCGTGGATATCGCCCTTCACCGACCGGCCGAACTGCCAGTTCGAGTAGGCCACCGATGACGTCATCGATGCCACGTCATACGAGTGGCCGTACGTGTAGGCCAGCTGACCCTCGAAGCTGTTGGAGAACCGCTTCTGAAGCTGAGCCGTGAGGTTGTACGCGTAGTCCTGCGACTGGTTGGTGAGGTTGATGACATCGCTGATTCCCCTCTTCTTGTAGGACGCGGCGATGTTGTTGCCGGTGATGACGCCGTACATGAGGCGGCCGTGGCTGTCCGTCGTCAGCGGCTGGTCGGAGAGGTTGATGTTGTCGTAGAAGAAGTTCTGCAGCGACTTGGTGTAGATCCCCTCGAATGTGGCGACTACCTCCCACGGCAGGCGCCGGTCATATCCGATCGAGCCGCGGAAGGTCTGCGGAAACTTGAGGTTCGGGTCGAGCGTGTTGACGGTGATCGCCGGCGTGGCCGTGGTGCCACGGCAGTTGGCCGGCACCGGGCCGGTTGCACCGGGGAATGCGGGCGACGTCGCCGCCGAGGTGCAGGTGATGTTGGCGTAGCCGTTCACCCCCGAGTTCCCGAACGCGTTGCTCAGCCACACGTAGGCCGGCCGGCCAACGAAGACACCGACGCCGCCGCGGACCTGGTTGACCTGATCTCCGTTCACGTCCCAGTTGAATCCGAGCCGCGGTGACCACTGCACCACGTTCTTGGGCACGTTGCTCGTGTTGACGCCGAGTGAATCCAGCACGAGCAGGTTCAGGCCAGGCGCCGAGGTCAACCCCGGCAGATCGAGCCGCAGCCCGTACTGAAGTGACAGGTTCGGCGACGCCTGCCATTCATCCTCGGCGTAGAACCCGAGCGTCCGCGCCGTGAACCGCGCGGCACCGTCGCTGTTGTCGAGCTTGAGGCCGATCTGCACGCGGTTCGGCAGGCCCAGGTTGAGCGAGTCGAGCGAGCCGAACGTGTAGTTCCCGAGCGAGTTCTGCGCGAACAGGTTGCGCACCTTGAACCACTCGTTCTTCGTTCCAAGCGTGATCCGGTGCGTCCCGATCGGGGTCGTGTAGTTGTCGGTGAATTCGAGGATATCCTGATCGAGCTCGTTCCCCTGCGAGGAGTTCTCCGTCCCCGCGACGAGTGACGTGGTGCCACCTGGCTTCGGCACGTTGAGCACCGTCACCATCGGTGCGTTGATCGGCGTCCGGCGCTTGTCACGAATCGTCGTGTAGCCGACGAGCAACTCGTTCGATGAGCCATTCGCCATGTTCGTGAACAGCTGCGCCAGCCCGCTGTTCGTCGCGGATTTGAAGTTGTAGGCGTTCGACGTGGATTTGAACGCCGTCTGGGTGCGGCTGAAGATGTCGGTCTGTGCGCCGGCGTAGTTGTAGCGCGCCAGCAGGCGGCTGTTGCCCGGCAGATCGAGCAGGTCGAAGCGGGCAAAGAAGTTCGACAGCGGGTTGGTGTTCGTCACCAGGTCGCCGCTGCCCACGTCCGTATAGCCCTTCGAGTTCAGGATGCTCGTGAAGCGATCGTAGTCTGCGTGCGAGACCGTATCGGTGACCGTCACGCTCGAGGGCTGGCCGAAATACGGCGCGGAAACCGGTTGGCTCTGCGTCTGCCACTCGGGTGCGATCGAGAAGTGGAGCTTGTCCTTGATGATCGGACCACCGACCCAGAAGCCGTATTGCGACTGCTTGAACGGCGCATCCTGGAGATACGCCACGTTGCGCTCGAGGTGCTGGTTGCGCGTCACTCCAAACACCTCACCGTGCAGCTCGTTGCCACCGCTCTTGGTGACTGCATTGATCAACGCGCCCGTGAAGTTGCCCTGCCGCACGTCGTACGGAGACAGCAGCACCTGGTATTCCTTCACGGCGGCGAGCGGTACCTGCTTGGCGTTCGCCTGACCGCCGGGTTGGCCCGTGGAGCCCAGCCCGAACAGGTCGTTCGCGACCGAGCCGTCGATCTGGATGGCGTTGAAGCGGTTGTTCTGCCCGCCGCCGGAGTTACCCGGTCCCTTGGTGGAGATCTGCGGCGTGAGCGAGACGAAATCGGTGAAGTTGCGGTTGAGCGTCGGGAGCCGGCTCACCGAAGAATCGGTGATCGTGGTGGCGGCGCCCTTGTGGGCTGTGGAGATGATGGCGCCTTCGCTCTGGCCGGTCACCGTGACCCCGGTGAGCTGCGCCGCCTGCTGCGAAAGCCGGAAGTCAATGCGGGAGTTGCCACCGAGGGACACGCGGATGCCCTCCTGCGTCTGCGGCGCATAGCCGATGCGTCGCGCCGTCACGGTGTACGGGCCACCGACCTCGAGTCCCTGGATGAAGTAGCGACCGTCGGCGCGCGTCAGTGTGCCGGCCGTGGCGCCATTGGTGTTGTTCCGCACCTGAACGCGCACCCCTTCCACCCCGAGGCTCTGCTCGTTCGTGACCGTACCGCTGATCGCACCGGTCGTGACGCCCTGGGCGCTGACCTGTCGCCCCGAGAGAAGAGCGGCAAGGGCAACGGCAACGCCCGGGACCCAACGCGTAATTCTCATGAGTGTGCTTCCCTGAATTGGAGTTTGACGCCGCCATCGGCGCCGCACGGAGCTTCCCTCGTGACCCGCTCACGGTGAGGGAGGGAATGTCTGGTCTGGTGCGCGCTGCGAGCTCACGCATTCGTAACGCTCTGGTCACTCCGGCCGATGAACCGAAGTGAACACGACCAGTTGAGACGGCCAGGCCGGGACAATCTAGGGTGTCCGGTTGCAACCGGCGAGGGACCAAATGCGCTTGGGGCGGTGCGGCTTGCCTGGATGGGAGTGCGCTCCGTCGGACCCTTCCCGGTCCGGGTCGGTCACCGGTCGCTCGAACCGGAATCCCTCCGCGCACCGACCCGTGCGGTGATCACGCTCTTGATCCCGCCTCGAATGTTGAAATCGCCGACGACTTCCATCCATTCCGGCTTCACGGCGGCGGCGAGGTCGTCCAGGATACGGTTCACCGCCCGTTCGTAGAAGATGCCGTCGTTCCGGAAGCTCCACAGATACAGCTTGAGACTCTTGAGCTCCACGCAGGCCGCCGCCGGCACATAGCGGATATGCATCGTCGCGAAGTCCGGGGCGCCTCCCTCGAGTTGCTTCAGCTCGGCGGCATCCGTCTCTATCCCGCCCAGGGGGCACATCGAGGTGAACTCCGGGCACTCCATCGCGATCTCATAGGGGCGGCCGGGGTATGGGTTGGCGAAGGTCTCCAGCAGGTCGGGTCGTGGCATGGCCGAAGAATGCATCAGGCCTTACGCACGAGCAACGAAGGATTCCATCGTGCCCCACCTTGCACCACGTCGGAGGCCGACCTGAGGTGCAGGAGGCGCGCGAGACTCTGGCGCCCCAGTGCGGAACTTGCATATGTTGCACGGAGTGCCGGTCCCCTCTGGGCCGGCCGATGCCGCCGGGAGAACGGCCTGGCGGTACTGCCCCCCGGCAAGTCCGGGGGGCTCTTTTTTTACTCCTCGCCCCTGAGCCGCCTCGCGGTCGCGTCGAGCAGGGCATGCTCGTCCGCCGTGAGGCTCGCCAGCCCCTTCGACGAGATCTTGTCGAGCACCCGGTCCAGCTCCGCCGCATGGATCTCGAGCGCGGTGCGGACCGGCGTGATCACGACCCGCCCCGGACGCTGTTGCGCAGCAATCGCCTTGCTCTTGGCGACGATCTCGTCGACCTCGTCGCGCTGCGCGCGCTGCCGAGGGAGCGTGCGCGGAATGGCGCGCGGCGGCGCTTCGTCCTGATAGTCCGGCGCCGGGGAGATGCGCTGCCGCAGCCGCTCGATGCTCGCCGCGGGGGGCGTCCGGAAGTACAGCCATCCGAACGCCAAGCCGCCGAGGTGCGCGAGATAGACGAGGCGATCGCCTCCCGCCACCGCGCCCGCGTCCAGCATGCCGAGCCCGAGGTTCGCGATCGCGAACAGCATCAGCATCGTCCAGGCACGCACGGGTATGACGCCGAAGAGCGCGACTTCCTCATTCGACCACTGCTGCGCATACCCGAACATGACGCCCAGCACAGCCGCCGAGGAGCCGACGAGCATTCCGGTGCGAACGAACAACATGTGCGCGACCGCGCCGCCCAGCCCACACCATAGATAGTAGAGAGCAAAGGCTCTCGTCCCCATGGCTGATTCGAGCCGCGGCCCGAACATCAGCAGTACATACATGTTCACGGCCAGGTGGGCGAGGCCGTAGTGCACGAACATGTACGTCAACGAGCTCCACAGCGTCCGCTGGAGGTCGCCAGCCTGGAAGCCGAGTACGGCGAACACATCAGCATTGCTCACGACGGTCCACTGCAGGAACAGGATCGCGACGTTCAGCGCGACCAGCGCCTGCACCGCCCGGGTCAATCGGGGTGCGCCATGCTCGGGATACTGACTGGGATTCGCCATCGGATGATGCAGCTATGCAGCGCTGGTGCCACTGCGGTGCGAGACGCTGGCGCGGGGCGAAGCCGCCACACTATCACAACGTACTAACCACCTGGCGTGTTGCGGTTCCGTGGCCCTTGGTCCGATCAGCACAGTCCGGTGGGCGCTGGAAGCCGTGGGAGTACCCGGACGTCGCCGTGCACGTGTGCCGCTCGCTCGAGCCATAGGATCCACCGGCGATCGGGATCGCTCGCACTCTCCACCGTTGGGTGCACGACGATCGCGGTCTCCGCGCTCGCGGCGTGTGCTTGCTCGACGATCCGCCAAAGTTGCACGTCACTGGCTGCAGCCGCCGGAATGATCACCAGAGCATGCTTCACTTGTTTCTTCGCCGCCAGGGCAAGCGACGCGCTGGTACGCTCGATTGCTGCCGCTGGCTCGCAGCCGTCTACGGCGACCTGGATCAGGGCGAGCGTCTTCAGCAGTGCTTCGAGCGCATCGGGTCGCTGCCCATCGTGGTCCAGCATTACCGGCAGTGGCGCGCTCGCACCGAGCGCAGCCAGCAGATACTCGGCTTCCGCCAACGGGTCGCGACCGGAGACCGCGATGGAATGATAGCGGGAGCGTCCAGCCAGCCGGATCAGCTCGCCGCGCAATGCGTCCGCCGTATACATCGTGGCGGTCTCCGCCTCCTCAGCGAACTTCACGAACAGCTGCCGCCGACCGATCCACGGACCGGTCGCTTGAATGCCGGCGGGAATGCCTGCGAGGGCCGCCGTCTGGCTCGGAAGCTTGCTGCGGCTCACGCTCATCGCGCCGCCTCGTGCTTTGCCGGCGGGTAGAGCGCGAGATGCGCGATGCGCTCACACAGATCGGGAAACGCGATGCCGGCGGCCGCGGCGCCCTGCGGCACCAGACTCGTTGCCGTCATGCCCGGGAGCGTATTCGCCTCGAGACAGTAAAATTCGCCGGACGCTGTCATGCGAAAATCAATACGGGCACAGCCGCTGAGCTTGAGCGCGGCGAAGGCGCGCTGCGCCTGCTCCTGCACCTCGGTCGTCTCCGAGGCGCTCAATGGGGCGGGAAAGATCTCCTGCGCCATCCCCGGGGTGTACTTGCACTCGTAATCGTAGATCTCGTGCTTGGGGATGATCTCGCCGACGGGTAGCGCCTCCCCGCCGAGAATCGGCGCACTCAGCTCTCGTCCGGCGATGAAGCGCTCGATCATCACCTCGTCGTCGTGCTGGAACGCTTCCGTGACGGCGGCATACAGCTCCGACGGCTTTTTCACGATCGACAGGCCAACGGTGGAGCCCTGCTTGGACGGCTTCACGATCACTGGCCACCCGAGCGCGCGCGCCACCTCTTCCTCGCTCGGCGCCGACTTCGGATCGTTGGCCATCAGCCAGTCCGCCGTGCGTACTCCATGCGCGCGCATCAGGTGCTTGGACAGGTCCTTGTCCATCGCCAGTGCGCTCGCGAGGTGACCGCTTCCCGTATAAGGAACGCCGGCGAGATCGAGCAGCGCCTGGATCGTCCCATCCTCGCCACTACCGCCGTGGAGCGCCAGAAAGGCGACGTCGCAGTCGCCCCGCTTCGGCAGCCGGGCCGCGGTCGCTTCCACGGACTCGGCTTTCATGCGCGCAAGCTCCTCTGGCGTGGGCGGCTTCTGCTTCACGACCCCCGCGCCAAGCATACGACGCTCGTCGTCTTCCGTGAGCGGGCCCTTCGCCGTATCCACGCCCTTCACCGTGTGCCCGCGCGAACGCAGCGCTTCGGCGATACGCAGCCCCGACGCCAGTGAGACGTCGCGCTCGGAGGAGGTGCCGCCCATGAGAACGGTGATGCGCATCAAATCCCGATTAGAACGTGAATGTGAACAGCCATTTACAGATCACCGCTCACCGTGCCATCAGATACGCCAGCATGTCGCTCCGCGTCACGATTCCGTTGATCGTGCCGCCGTCACGCACCAGCACCGCCGGCGTCGCCTTCGAGAGCAGCTTCTGGACCGACTCCACGTGCTGTGCCGATTCGACCACCGGGAAAGGCTCGTCCATCACCTCGCCCACCACCGCGTCTAGGAAACGGGAGCTCTCGAGCCCGCGCTGGGTGATCGCATACTCCGTCACGCTGCCCACACATTCACCGCCCTCGAGCACGGGCAGTTGCGACACGTCATGCAGACGCATGAGACCGAGCGCCTGACGCACGAGCTGCCCCGGTGCCGCGCTCACGAGTGCGCCCGGAGCGCCGTCGCCCTTGTGATCGAGGAGATCGCCGAGTGTCACGCGATCCGGCTCGAGCAGCTGGTTCTCGCGCATCCATTCGTCATTGTACAGCTTGGAGAGATATCGCTCGCCGGTGTCGCACAGGAAGGTCACGACGAACGCATCGGGATCGTCGATCTCCCGAGCCACTTGCAGTGCGAGATGCCCGATGAGTCCCGCCGAGCCGCCGACGAACAATCCCTCTTCGCGCGTGAGCCGTCTCGCCATGGCAAACGAGTCGCGGTCGCTCACCGTACGGAAATCATCCACCACCGAGAGGTCGAGCGTGCCCGGCAGCTTGTCCTGGCCGATGCCCTCCACCTTGTACGGGGCCCCGTCCACGCGGGTCTTCCCGTCGCTGCGCCACAGCTCCGCCAGGATGGACCCCTGCGGATCGCCGGCAATGATCTGGATCTTTGGATTCTTTTCCTTGAGGTAGCGCCCGACGCCCGTGATCGTCCCGCCCGTTCCCGCCGCGGCCACGAAGTGCGTGATGCGGCCCTCACTCTGCTCCCACAATTCGGGCCCCGTGGTGGCGTAGTGTGCTTCGGGGTTCGCATCGTTGTAGAACTGGTTCGCCAGAATCGCGTTCGGCGTCTCCTCGGCGATGCGCTTCGCCATCATCACGTAGTTGTCGGGATGATCGGGCGCCACGGCCGTCGGAGTGACGATCACTTCGGCGCCGAATGCCTTGAGCAGCCGCACCTTTTCCTGCGACATCTTGTCGGGCATCGTGAAGATGCACTTGTAGCCCTTCAGCGCCGCGGCGATCGCGAGTCCCACGCCGGTGTTGCCACTCGTGCCTTCGACGATCGTTCCGCCCGGTCTCAGCGAGCCCTCCCGCTCGGCGCGCTCGATGATCGGTAGCCCGATCCGGTCCTTCACCGATCCACCCGGGTTGAAGAACTCGGCTTTGCCATACACGGGGGTACGCATCCCCCGCGTCACCCGGTTGAGACGGATGAGCGGCGTCCACCCGATCGTCTCGAGCACGTTTTCATATGGACGCGCATTGCGCCGGATGGCGGGAGCGGCGGGCGACGCCGCACCACCCAGAGAGGTTGAAGCGCTCATCGTTCCGCGGGCACCGGCGTGGTGACGCGTTTCAGGATCGTGTCTCCCGGCAGTGCATGCGCTTCGGGGTGACGGAAGTAGACGGGAAAGAGAATCGTGACGTGCATCGGTTCTCCATGCAGCTTGGCGGGAATGAAGCGCAACTCCTGCGAGCCCTTCACCGCAGCGGAGTCGAGGGCGGCATAGCCGCTCGACTCCTCGATGCGTGTGGAGTCGGCGGTCACCTGGCCGTCGCGGTCCACGTGCAGCCGGAGCGTCACGTTGCCCTGCACCTTGCGCGCGTAGAGCGCGGCCGGATATCGGAACGGGAGCTCGGTATTGAGCATCTGCGGCAGCTCGTCCGGTGACGACGATCCGGCCTGGAATGCCTGGGCCACCTTCTGCGAGGTATCCTTGTCCATGCAGCCGGTAGTGATAGTAGCGAGCAGCACGAAGAGAATGACGGCGCCACACCGCCTCATGAGAGACGTCATGCGCTCAATGTAGTCCCGTCGTTGGACGAGGCGCACCCGCACCGGGCAGCGGCTCACGCCTTCGACCGTTCGGCGAGCTCGGCCACGAGCTGCAGCGCGGCGAGCGGGGTGAGCGTGTTCACATCTACCCGTCGCAGCTCATCCACGACGGGATGTGGCGGAGCCGCCGCTGCGAATAATCCGAGTTGATCCACCGAGGTTGCCTTGCCGGCACGGCGATGTGGGAGTGTCGCCGTCGCAAGGGCCGGCACCAGGTGCTCTGCCTCTCCCTCGAGCAGGGCCAGCACTTCACGGGCACGGGCGATGACCGGCGTCGGCAAGCCGGCCAGCCGTCCGACCTCGATGCCGTAGGACCGGTCGGCGCCACCCGGTTGGAGCCGGTGGAGGAAGAGAATCTCGTCGCCAACCTCACGCACGCTCACGTTATAGTTTCGTACTGCGACTAATTCGTCCGCGAGCTGCACCAGCTCGTGATAGTGCGTGGCGAAGATCGTCTTGCAGCCCACTCGCTCGTGGAGATGCTCGCTCACCGCCCATGCGATCGACACCCCGTCGTAGGTGCTCGTACCGCGGCCGATTTCGTCGAGTAGCACGAGGCTGCGCGTCGTGGCGGTGTGCAGGATGGCGCTCGTTTCCGCCATCTCCACCATGAAGGTGGACTGGCCGCGGACGAGATTGTCGCTCGCGCCCACGCGTGTGAACACGCGGTCGCACACCCCGATCGTCGCCGAGGAGGCCGGCACGAAGCTGCCCGTCTGCGCCATCAGCACGATGAGGCCGACCTGACGCAGGAGCGTGCTCTTGCCGGCCATGTTCGGCCCGGTGAGGATGATGAGGCGAGCCTCGCCGACGAGCTGCACGTCGTTCGGGATGAACTTGTCCCGCGGCATCATGCGCTCGACGACGGGGTGGCGGCCACCGGTGATATGGAGATCGAATCCGTCCGTGAGCACGGGGCGAGCGTAGCCCTCCCGCGCCGCCACGTCGGCGAGCGATGCGAGCACGTCGAGCTCCGCGGCGATGCGCGCAGCGCACTGGACACGCCTGATGTCACGCCCCACCGAGACCCGAAGCGAGTCGAACAGGGCGCGCTCGCGCGCCTCGATCCGTTCAGCCGCGGTGAGCACCTTCTCCTCGTACTCCTTGAGCGCCGGGGTCACGAAGCGTTCGGCGCCGGTGAGCGTCTGGCGACGTTGATAGTCCTCGGGAACGAGATCCTTGTTCGCGTTGGTGATCTCGATGAAATAGCCGAATACCTTGTTGAAGCCGACCTTGAGCGAGGGAATGCCGGTGCGCGCGCGCTCCGCTGCCTGGATGGCGGCGATGGCGTCCTTGCCGCCGTCACGCAACGCGCGAAGCGCGTCCAGTTCCGCGTCGACTCCCGCCGCGATGGTAGCCTCATCACCGAGTTGAAGCGGGGGGCGCTCCACCAGCATCGAGAGCACCGACGTGGCCAGCTCGGCACAGGCATCCCACGCCTGTAGCAGAGGGGCGATCGCGCCGGCCGACCCGAGCCGCGCGACCGCACGCTCCACGTCAGGCAGGCGGCTGAGTGATGCGCCAAGCGCCGCCAGCTCGCGTGGCGTGGCCCGTCCGGCCGCCGCCTTGCCGCCGAGACGCTCGATGTCACGCACACCGTTCAGCGCAGCGCGCAGCGCATCGCGCGCGCCCGCGTCCTGCCGCAGCGCATCCACCGCATCCAGACGCAGGTCGATCGCCGAGCGAATCACCAGCGGTGCGAGGAGCCACTGCCTCAGCAGGCGTGCGCCCATCGGCGTCATCGTTCGGTCGAGCACCGCGAGCAGTGTTCCCGCCACGTCGGTGCCGCGCAGCGATTCCACGAGCTCCAGATTCCGGCGCGTCATCTCGTCGAGCGGCATCGCACTGCCAATGCGCTCGACGATCGGTCGCGCGAGATGCGGCACTCCAGCAGGCTGCATCTCCTTGAGGTAGCGCAGCAATGCACCCGCGGCACCGATCGCTACGGCGTCGTCGCTTTCGATCCCGAGCCCGTCCAGCTCCTGAACGTCGAACTGTCGTGCCAGATCGTCGCGGCCCATCGACTCGTCGAACTCCCACGCTTCACGCTCGGTGACGAGCACACCGTCGAGTGCAGCCGTCCGTGGCATGGCCGCGCTGCCACGCGGCAGCAGCACCTCGCGTGGTGTGAACCGCGCGAACGCCGCGTCCAGCTCGGCGACCGGCACGCTGCACAGGCGCAGCTCACCCGTGGAGACGTCGGCCGCAGCAAGTCCCATGAGGCCGGGGCGCGTTGCATGCGAGCTCGGGCCCGTCAACGCGACGACGAAGTTGTTGCGCGCGCCGTCGAGCAGATCGTCGGCAAATGCCACACCGGGCGACACGGTCTCCACCACTTCTCGCCGCACGATACCCTTGGCGAGCTTTGGATCTTCCACCTGTTCGCAGATGGCCACGCGGTAGCCGTGTTGCACCAGCCGTCGCAGGTAGTCCGGTCCGGCCTTCACCGGTACGCCGGCGAGCGGCACTTCCGCCGCCCCGCCATTGTGACGCGCTGTCAGTGTCAGGCCGAGCACTCGCGCAGCAGTCTCGGCGTCCTCGTAGAACATCTCGTAGAAGTCGCCCATCCTGAAGAACAGGATCGCGCTCTGATGTCGCGCCTTGATCTCCCGGTACTGCTGCATGAGCGGTGTGGCCGGCGCCGAGCTCACGGCGAGGTGGCCTCCGGCGGCCGCGCCTCGGTCGTGACGAAACCGACCATGCCGCGCTTCTTCAGTGCATTCACGACGTCGGCAGCCTCCTGATGCGTGCGATAGAAGTCGAGTCGTACGCGAAACGGCTTCGACGTGCCGCTCACGCGTGCCATCACGCCGCGTGTCGCGAGCTTGGCCACGAGCGCTTCAGCAGGCGGACGCGTGTCGTAGGCCGCCAGCTGCACGGTGTAGCTGGTCGCCGTTCGTGAAGTCGCCGTTCGCGGAGTCGCCGTTCGGGGAGCCACCGTTCGGGGAGCCACCGTTCCCGGAGTCGCCGCCGGTGCCGATGGCGTGTGAGGC
>JALYXJ010000334.1 GCA_030947165.1 Gemmatimonadota bacterium | reverse complement strand
CCGCCACGGGCAAGCGCGGTGATCCGGCCCAGCTCGCCGCAGCGCAAGCCGAGTCTCGCGAGGGGCTGAGGGAGCGCACGGAAGAAGGGCATCGCGCCGCCGGCCGTACGCCGCCGTCGCAGCCCGGCGCGCGACGGAGCGCCGGCGCCGTGCGGAAGATCGACGACGATCTGCGTGACTTCGTCGGTCCCGTCACCGAGGACGAGAAGCTCCTTCAGGCGCCGGTCGAGGACCGTCGCGCGCCCGGCGACTTCACGCGCACCGATACCTGGCGCGTGATGCGCATCATGGGCGAGTTCATCGAGGGGTTCGACAACCTCGCCAAGGTGGAGCGCGGCGTGTCCATCTTCGGCTCGGCGCGTACCGCCCCCGACGATCCGCAGTACCTCGCCGCCGAGGAGACCGCACGCCTGCTCGCCGAGGCGGGCTTCTCCATCATCACCGGTGCGGGTCCCGGCATCATGGAGGCCGCCAACAAGGGGGCGAAGGCGGGTGGTGGCCGCTCGATCGGCTGCAACATCGAGCTGCCGTTCGAGCAAGGCGCCAATCCGTACGTCGACGTGCTCGTGAACTTCCGGTACTTCTTCGTCCGGAAGACGATGTTCATCAAGTACTCGAGCGCGTTCATCATCTTTCCCGGCGGCTTCGGCACGCTCGATGAAGCGTTCGAGGCGCTCACGCTCATCCAGACGGGGAAGATCTACCAGTTCCCCGTGATCCTCTTCGGACGACACTACTGGGCGGGGCTGATCCGCTGGCTCCAGTCGCGGGTGCTGGTCGAGCGGAAGATCTCCGCCGGCGACATGGATCTCATGCTCCT
This sequence comes from Gemmatimonadota bacterium, assembly GCA_030947165.1. The sequence goes on along the minus strand of JALYXJ010000334.1, from coordinate 2,301 downwards.
CACCGACGATCCACGCGAGGCAGCGCACGCCGTGATCGCGGCGTACAATGCGGCGAACGGCATCACCGCGTCCAGCAAGGACATCTCGTAATGGCCAGCAAGAAAGGCACACCGAAGGACGACGGGGGGGGCCGTGATCGCGGCGGATTCAACTCGTCGCGCCACGGCACCGGGAAGCAGAAGGCGTCGGCCGCCGGCAACAAGACCGAGCAGAAGCGAGCGGCCGAAGAGCGCGAGCGGGGGGGGGCCGGCGCGGAGCACACCTCGCACGAGGGCTCGAAGTTCCTGAGCGGGGGCAAGATCGAGCCGCGCCGGATCGATGGGAGCGAGACCGCGGCCGACCTGATCGACGGGACCTTCCAGGCGTACAACGCCGCTCGGCTCCGCGAAGCGTGCCAGCTGTTCACGAAGAAAATGCTGGAGCCCGACGTCACCATCGGGCTCACGCTCACCGGTGCGCTCACGCCGGCCGGACTCGGGATGTCGTCGCTGATCCCGCTCCTCGAGGCGGGGTTCGTGGACTGGATCATCTCCACCGGCGCGAATCTCTACCACGACGCGCATTTCGGGCTGGGGCTGTCCATGCATCGCGGCAACGCGCAGGCGTCGGACACCGTGCTCCGCGAAGAGGGGATCGTCCGCATCTACGACATCTTCTTCGACTACGACGTGCTGCTCAGCACCGACGCGTTCTTCCGGAAAATCATCACCGGGCCCGAGTTCCAGCGGTCGATGAGCAGCGCCGAGTTCCACGCGCTGTGCGGGAAGTACATCCGCGAGCGGGAGAAGGCCCTCGGCATCGGCCACAAGTCGCTGCTCGGCGTCGCCTACGAGTGCGGCGTGCCGATCTACACGTCGTCGCCCGGCGACTCCTCGATCGGGATGAACATTGCGGCCGTCGCACTCGAGGGAAACAAGCTCGTGCTCGACCCGAACGCCGACGTGAACGAGACGGCGTCGCTCGTGCTCGGCGCCAAGCGGGGTGGCGGCAAGAGCGCGGTGATGATCTGCGGCGGCGGCAGCCCGAAGAACTTCGCCCTGCAGACCGAGCCCCAGATCCAGGAAGTGCTCGGCATCGACGAGAAGGGACACGACTATTTCCTCCAGATCACGGACGCGCGTCCCGATACGGGCGGGCTGTCCGGCGCCACGCCGGCTGAAGCGGTGAGCTGGGGCAAGATCGACCCCGAGCGTCTGCCCGACGCCGTGGTGTGCTATCTCGACACGACCGTCGCGCTGCCGCTGCTCACCGCGTACGCGCACGCGCGCCACACGCCGCGCACGCTCAAGCGCCTGCTCGACAGGCGCGAGCACAACATGGCAGTGCTGCGCCGCGAGTTCGCGAAGGCCGGCGGCGCGCCCGCGGAGCCGAGCGACACGGATGCGACGCTGCCGATGCATCGGTGAACCGAGAACCGCAAACTGAAGGTCGTCCCGAGCGCAGCGAAGGACGACATCACGCTCTCACGCTCTCACGCTCCCACGCTCTCACCATTCACCGTCTCTCTCATGAAGATCTCCGAGCTTCTGCTGCCCGAGTACGACAGCGAGATCACGATCACCCGCAAGGTCCTTGAGCGCGTGCCCGACGACAAGGCGGAATGGAAGCCGCATCCGAAGTCGTTCATGATGGCGCACCTCGCCCAGCTCGTCGCGATGCTGCCCGACTGGGTGATGAAGACGCTGGAGCAGAAGGAGCTCGACATCGCGCCCAAGGACAAGCCGCGCGGCTCGGGCTACACGATCGAGAAGACCGCCACCCTGCTCGCCATGTTCGATAAAAACGCCAAAGCCGGTCGTGCCGCCCTCGCCAAAGCGACCGACGCCGACTTCCAGGTGCCGTGGACGCTCAAGGCAGGGGGGAACGCGGTGCTGACGCAGCCCCGCTACATGATCATGCGTCAGATGGTGCTGAATCACCTCGTGCATCATCGCGCCCAGCTCGGCGTCTATCTGCGACTGGTGGATCAGAAGGTGCCGCAGATGTACGGCCCAACCGCCGATGAGCGGTGGCCTGGCGCCTAAGCGCCTCGTGCGTCGCGCAGAACGGCGCGCACCAGGCCGATCTTGGAGTACTCGGACCGGCTCGCCCACCCGACGAACGCTTCGCGTCCGAGCACGCGCTTCGCGATCGCGCGTTCGGAGAGGCCGCGCCTGCCCAGCGACTCGATCTCGCCGATCGTGCTTTCGAGCCAGTCCGCCTTCGCGCGGAGCTTCGCCGCGGCGTCGGTGAGCGGACCGCGATGCGCGTCAAGCAAGAGTCGCGGCTCGAGCGCGGCCGCCGCGCGCAGGCTCGTGACC
>JALYXJ010000325.1 GCA_030947165.1 Gemmatimonadota bacterium | reverse complement strand
CGAAGCTTGCCTTGTAGATGATGCCGCCGGGCACCTGTGGTGCCAAGCGGGCGAGATGCTCCGCGGCGCGGAGGTTCAGGGCATCGTCCTCGAGCTGGCACGGGCCAGCGATGAGGAAGAGCGCGTCACGGCGAAATCGAAATGGCATCAGGCGCGTGCGATGGCCGGGTGCGCGGCGGCCGCGCGGTGCGACGCGTCGCGTCGCTTGGCCGCGGCCGCGGCGGCGATGAAGCCGGCGAACAGCGGATGCGGGCGCGTGGGACGCGATTGCAGCTCCGGATGGAACTGGCATCCGATGAACCACGGATGTGCCGGCAGCTCCACGACCTCGACCAGCTGTCCATCCGGGGAGAGCCCGCTCAGCCGCAGGCCGTGCTGCACGAAGACGTCGCGGTACTGGTTCGAGACCTCGTACCGGTGGCGGTGCCGCTCGCTCACCTCGGCCACACCATACACCTCCGCGGCGCGTGAGCCGCGCGCGAGCCGGCACGGGTAGGCGCCCAGCCGCATCGTGGCGCCCATGTCGGTGACGTGCTGCTGCGACTCCATGAGCGAGATGACGGGATCGGCACACTCCGGCGCGAACTCGGACGAGTGGCTGTCGTCGAGCCCGCACACATTGCGCGCGAACTCGATGATGGCCGTCTGCATCCCGAGGCAGATGCCGAAGAAGGGGACGCCTTCGGTGCGGGCGCAGCGAATGGCTTCGACCATGCCTTCCACCCCGCGCACGCCGAAGCCGCCGGGGACCAGCAGTGCATCGTGCTCGGAGAGGATCTGCCGCGCCGCTGCGGCGTCGGTGAAGCCGTCGCTCGACACCCATGCGATGTCCACGCCGACGTCGTTGGCGATGCCACCGTGGATGAGCGCTTCCTGCACGCTCTTGTAGCTGTCCACATAGTCGGTGTACTTGCCGACGATCGCGACGCGCACGCGCTCGTGCGGCTGGACGACGCGCTGCACCATCTCGCGCCAGGGCGCGAGATCCGGCGATGGCCGCTCGAGCCCGAACCGCTGGATCACCTTGTCGTCGAAGCCCTGCTCGCGGAAGGAGAGCGGGATCTGGTAGATGGACTTCACGTCGGCCGACTCGATCACGGCGCCGTAATCGACGTTGCAGAAGAGCGCGATCTTCCGCTTCACGTCGTCGGGCACGGGGCGCTCGGTGCGAACGATCAGGAAGTCGGGCTGGATTCCGATCTCCATCAGCTCGCGCACGGAGTGCTGCGTGGGCTTCGTCTTGAGCTCGCCGGCCGCGGCGATGTACGGGATGAGCGTGAGGTGGACGAAGATCGCGTTCTCGCGGCCGACGTCGTGGCGGAACTGGCGAATAGCCTCGAGGAACGGGAGCGACTCGATGTCGCCGACGGTGCCGCCGATCTCGACGATCACCACGTCGTTCTCCGGCGCCATGCGGCGGATGGCCGCCTTGATCTCGTCGGTGATGTGGGGGATCACCTGCACGGTGGAGCCCAGATACTCGCCGCGACGCTCCTTCGTGATGACGTTCAGGTAGATGCGGCCAGTCGTGACGTTGTTGGCCTGCGACAGCGAGCGATCGATGAAGCGCTCGTAGTGTCCGAGGTCGAGGTCCGTTTCGGCGCCGTCGTCGGTGACGAAGACCTCGCCGTGCTGGAACGGCGACATCGTCCCCGGGTCGACATTCAGGTAGGGATCGAACTTCATCATCGTGACGCGCAGGCCGCGCTCCACGAGGAGTCGTCCGAGCGATGCGGCCGCGATGCCCTTGCCGAGTGAGGAGACGACCCCACCCGTCACAAAGATGAACTTCGTCGTATGCTGTCGGGTGCTCGTCTGCATCAGCTCTCGCTCGGCGTGAAGGTCATCCACTCTGTGTTGGCCCGCTCCAGATCCGCTTCCGTATCGATCCCTCCGCGCAGGGGTCCGTTCACGACCGCGACGCCCATGCGCAGGCCCGCCGCGAGGGGGCGCAGCTGCTCGAGCCGCTCGATGCGCTCGAGCGGGTGCGGCGGGAGGGCCACCCAGCGCGCGAGGGCCTCCGGCGTGT
>JALYXJ010000313.1 GCA_030947165.1 Gemmatimonadota bacterium | reverse complement strand
GCCAGACCGTCAGACTCCATACCTCACAGAGATCGCGAAATGCAATTGGCAATGATCGGCCTCGGCAAGATGGGCGGCAACATGTCGGCCCGTCTGCTGCGCGACAAGCACTCCGTCGTCGTGTACGACCACCACGCGGACAACATCGCGACCTACACCGCGCTGGGCGGCACGCCGGCCCAGGATCTCGGCGAAGTCACGAAGCAACTCAAGGGACGGAAGATCATCTGGATGATGGTCCCGGCCGGTAAGCCGGTGGACGAGACGATCGACAAGCTGCTGCCCAGCCTTGCCAAGGGCGACATCCTGATCGACGGCGGCAACTCGATGTACAAGGACACGATCGCCCGCGCCGCGCGGGTGAAGGCGCAGGGCGTCTGGTTCGTCGACGCCGGGACGAGCGGCGGCATCTGGGGACTCGAGAATGGCTACTGCCTCATGGTCGGCGGCGAATCCGAGCCGGTGAAGGCGTGCGAGCCGATCTTCCTTTCGCTCGCGCAAGCGGGTGGCTACGCGCATGTGGGCCCACCGGGCGCCGGCCACTACGTGAAGATGGTGCACAACGGGATCGAGTACGGGTTGCTGCAGGCGTTCGCCGAGGGCTACGAGATCCTGGCGGCGTCGTCCAAGTATCCGAGCCTGGATCTCCATCAGATCGCCGAGCTGTGGCAGCACGGCAGCGTGGTCCGCTCGTGGCTGAACGAGCTCGCGGTGCTCGCGTTCAAGAAGGACCGCCATCTCGACAAGCTGAAAGGCTTCGTGGCCGACTCCGGGGAAGGACGTTGGACGGTGGCGGAAGCGATCGAGGAGGACGTGCCGGCGCCGGTGATCACCCTGTCGCTGCTCATGCGTCTCCGCTCGCGGCAGGAGGACAGCTTTGCCGGCAAGGTGATCGCCGCACTGCGCAACGAGTTCGGCGGCCACGCGGTGAAAGGCTCGTGACCGCTCCCGTCATCGCGCACGCCTCCAAGACTACCTCGGCACGTGTGAGCGGCCAGTATGGCCTCGTGTCGGGCGGAAAAGCCGAGCGTGCCGACCCCTGCACGATGGTGATCTTCGGGGCGACCGGAGATCTCACGAAGCGCAAGCTGTTTCCGGCGCTCTATCAGCTCGCCGCGGAGCATCTGCTCGCACCGAACTTTTCGGTGCTCGCGGTGGGACGCGAGACCAAGGACAACGACCAGACGTTCCGCGCGAGGATGCGCGCTGCGCTGTCGGAGTCGGACGAGGTGCGGAAGTTCAACGAGAACGTGTGGCGCTGGCTGTGTGACCGCACCTTCTACGTGGGAGCCGATGCGAGCGACGAGGGGGGGTACGCGGCGATCAAGGCGAAGCTGGCCGACATCGAGCAGTCGCGTCCCGAGGAGGAGCGCAATCGCTTCTTCTATCTCGCCGTGCCGCCGAGCGTGTTCGAGCCGATCGTGACGCACCTCTCCACGAGCGGGCTCGTGCCCAAGCATGAGGATCCCAATTCCCGCCCGTGGGCGCGCGTCGTAGTGGAGAAGCCGTTCGGGCACAGCCTGGAGACGGCGCGCGAGCTCAACGCGCTGGTGCTGCGTCTGTTCGCCGAGCACCAGGTCTATCGCATCGACCACTACCTCGGCAAGGAGACCGTTCAGAACGTTCTCGTGTTCCGCTTCGCGAACTCCATCTTCGAGCCGTTGTGGAATCGCGGGCAGGTGGACCACGTGCAGATCACCGCGGCCGAGCAGGTCGGCGTGGAAGGGCGCGGCAAGTACTACGAGGAAGCCGGCGTGGTGCGCGACATGTTCCAGAACCACCTGCTCCAGCTGCTCGCGCTTACCGCCATGGAGCCGCCGCCGAGCATGACGGCCGACGCCGTGCGCGACGAGAAGGTGAAGGTGCTGCAGTCCATCCGATGGCTCACACCGGAGACGATCGAGGAGAACGCCGTACGCGCTCAGTACAGCCCCGGAGTGGTGAGCGGCAATCCGGTGGCCGGCTATCTCGCTGAGCCCGACGTCTCGACCGATTCGCAGACGCCCACCTACGCCGCGCTGCGACTCCACATCGACAACTGGCGCTGGCAGGGGGTACCGTTCTATCTGCGGAGCGGCAAGCGATCGGCGAAGCGCGTGTCGGAGATCGTCGTGCAGTTCAAGTGTCCGCCGCACCTGATGTTCGGCGGCGCCGAGCAGGAGGAGCTCCAGGCGAACACGCTCGTGATGCGCGTGCAGCCGAACGAGGGGATGTCGCTGAGCTTCGAGGTGAAGGTGCCGGGCGCCGCGGTCGCGCTCACGCAGCATGTGGAAGTCGCGCCGGTGGAGATGGACTTCAGTTACGCGGAGGCATTCGGCGAGACGTCGGCGCCGGCGTACGAGACGCTGCTCCTCGACGTGATGATCGGCGAGATGACGCTGTTCACCCGGAGCGACGAGGTCGAGGCCGCGTGGAAGATCATCGACCCCCTGCTCAAGTACTGGGAGTCGCACCCGCCGAACCCGATGCCGACCTATCCGGCGGGCAGTTGGGGGCCGCGCGGGGCCGACGAGCTGATCGCGAAGGATGGCGCCAAGTGGCGGAATCCCTGAAGTGATGTCGTCCTGAGGAGTGAAACGACCGAAGGACCTGCACTTGCAAACAAGTGCAGGTCCTTCG
>JALYXJ010000310.1 GCA_030947165.1 Gemmatimonadota bacterium | reverse complement strand
GGTTCAGGGGGTCGCGGGTTCAAATCCCGCCGTCCCGACTCTATGTGACAAGGACTTACGAGCCGCCCAGCGATGGGCGGCTGCGCGCGCCCATGTCAACGTTGGCACTCTACGTCCTACAGAATAGCGGGCGGCGACCAACTCACGTACCGTACTCGCACCGCGCCGGCAGCGCACGCCCCCGGATTCCCGACGCGTGGTGAAGCCACCGACTACCGAAACGCCTGGAGACAACCGCCGGCACCATGGTCATAGCCGGCGTTGAAGTTCGCCAGGCGCTGCTCGCGCGTGCCATGACCGAGATACTGCGCGCGTAACGCGATCCGCGAGTCGATGGCGCGATTGCCCGTGAACTGCGGTGTAGGATCACCGGCCGCGGCCAATCCGAAGAAGACCTCGTCGAGGTCGCCGGCCTCCAGACTCCCATCGTGCTCGCTCTGCCTGGTGAACGCGCCCGCAAGACAGTCTGCGGCGGCTTCGTTCTCGTACGGAACGTTCGAGTCCTGTCCGAGCTGCATCGCCACCGCGTGTCCCATCTCATGCGCGATGATCCCGACCGCGGCCATATCGCCGTCAGTACCGAGTTGCTCGGCCGCGGCCTTCGCCTGCCGAGCGACGAAGACGTCGTCGTAGAAAATCGTGTTGCGGCTGGGGCAGTACATGGCGTTGTTCGCAGGCATGACGCCGCATGAGGTCCGCACCCGGCCGCGATAGCGCGCAATGGCTGGCGGTACGAAGCGTTCGCCCAGCTGCTTGAAACTGGCGCTCCACATGCTGACGAGGGCGCCGTAGGCCATCGCGACCTTCCGGTTCGACGCCGTGACCTCGCGTTCCGTGACATCTGAAGTGGAACGCGGGGGAACCGCGGCAGATGCCACGGTGGCGGTTACGGCGAAGAGACCTACGAGCCCGCTCAGGCGGGCCAGGTGTGCGATTGCTGAACGCAATGTGTACCTCCGGCATCGTGATACCGCCCCGATGGTGCTTTGTTCCCCGCGCCATGACTGTCGGCAGCCATGGCTGATGCACGAATCACCTGGCGTGTTGCACGGCAGACGACAACACCGTGCATGCCTGCGCGGCAATGAGTGCGACGGCGTCAGTCGCGATCGGCTCGCGACTTGCGAAGCCCACCATGCCTCGGCAACATCAACGAGTGGCACACCAGAGGTAGGTCGTCCAGCGATCCGCCACGATTCACGGGAGTATCGACACCGCGCGCGTCGCGCCGGCACGTTCAACCGGCGTCAGCTTGTACTGAAGGTGACCAATGCAACTGGGAATGATTGGGCTCGGGCGCATGGGCGCCAACATGGTACGTCGCCTCATGCGCGACGGGCACCGTTGCGTCGTACACGATCGGCTGCCCGCCGCCGTGAACGCGCTTGAAAAGGAGGGCGCCCTCGGGGCAACCACGCTGGACGATTTCGTCGCGCACCTCACGCAACCACGATCAGTGTGGCTCATGGTGCCCGCTGCGGTTGTTGATGCCACCCTCGACGACTTGCTTCCGAAGCTCGCATCCGGAGACGTCGTGATCGACGGCGGGAACTCGTTCTTCCGCGACGATCTGCTGCGCGCAAAGCGCCTCGCCGACCAGGGCGTGCATCACGTCGACTGCGGGACGAGTGGCGGCATTCTCGGGCTCGAGCGTGGCTACTGCCTGATGATCGGCGGCGAAGCTGACGTGGTCCAGCGACTCGATCCGATCTTCGCGAGCCTCGCACCGGGTGCGGGATCAGCCGCGAAGACCCCGGGACGCCACGGACGCGGCGGAACCGCTGAACAGGGCTATCTGCACTGCGGACCCAATGGCGCAGGTCACTTCGTGAAGATGGTGCACAACGGGATCGAGTACGGGATGATGGCCGCGTACGCGGAGGGATTGAACATCCTGAAGCATGCCAACGTGGGAGAGACAGTCGCAGTGTCTACCGATGCCGAGACGACGCCGCTGCGTGACCCGCAGGCATATCGATACGATCTCGATCTTCCTGACGTCGCGGAAGTCTGGCGACGCGGCAGTGTGATCGCGTCCTGGCTGCTCGACCTCACCGCCGCGGCGCTGGCCCACGATCCGGAGCTCACGCATTTCGAGGGACGCGTATCCGACTCCGGGGAAGGGCGATGGACGCTCGAAGCGGCCATCGATGAAGCGGTTCCGGCCACCGTGCTCGCGGCCGCACTGTTCAGCCGATTCACCTCGCGCGGAGAGGCCGAGTTCCAGAATCGGCTACTCTCGGCCATGCGCTCGGAATTCGGCGGTCACGCGGAGCAAGGTGCCACAGCGTGACGCGATGGCGCGCATGCTGGACACCATCCAGCGCCAAGCCTTCAATTATTTCGCGCACGAAACGAACGCGCTGAATGGGTTGGTCGCCGACAGGACGGTCGACCAAGCTCCGGCGAGCATCGCCACAGTGGGGCTCGGCCTCACCATCTATCCGGTTGCCGTCGAGCGAGGATTCATCTCACGGCGCGAGGCCGCGGCACGAGTGCGCACAACCTTGCGGTTCTTCTGGGGCAGCAAACAGGGGCCCGAGCCGGACGCCACGGGGTACAAGGGATTCTACTATCACTTTCTCGACCTGGCGTCCGGAGCGCGCACATGGCAGAGCGAGCTGTCCACGGTCGATTCCGCCCTCCTCCTCGGCGGCATGCTCGCGGCCGCCGCGTACTTCGATGAAGCCCGTCCCGTGGAGCGCGAGATACGCGAGCTGGCAGAGCGCCTGTACGAGCGCGTGGATTGGCATTGGGCACGCAACGGCGGCAGGACACTCACGCATGGATGGAAGCCCGAAACGGGATTCCTTTGCTATCGGTGGCAGGGCTATGACGAGGCAATGCTCCTCTACATCCTCGCGCTCGGCGCTCCGGCCCATGCGATCCCTGCCGACAGCTACGACGCATGGGCCGAGACGTACGAGTGGCGGACGATCTACGACATCACCTACCTGCACGCCGGGCCGCTCTTCATCCATCAACTCTCGCACGTGTGGATCGATTTCCGCGGCATTCAGGACGCCTTCATGCGCGCGCACGGCAGCGACTATTTCGAGAACAGCCGCCAGGCCACGCTGGTGCAACAGCAGTACGCGATCAGAAACCCCAACGGGTTTGCGAAGTATGGTGAATTCTGCTGGGGAATCACGGCGAGTGACGGACCGGGCAAGCTGACACGAACGGTCAACGGCGTGCGGCGCCGCTTCTTCGGGTATCGCGCTCGAGGCGTCCCGGACGGTCCGGATGACGGCACCGTCGCCCCGTGGGCTGTTGCTGCGTCATTGCCGTTCGCACCGGAGATCGTGCTGCCGACGATGGAGCATCTGATGCGGTTGGAGCTGGGCGGCCAGCATCCCTACGGCTTTCGCACCACGTTCAATCCGACGTTTCCCTCTGCCAGCGGCGACGGCAACGGGTGGGTCTCACCGACTTTTTGCGGTCTCAACCAGGCACCCATCATCCTGATGATCGAGAATTACCGCACTGGGTTGGTGTGGAAAATGCTCCGTGAAAGCCCGTATGTCGTGGCCGGACTTCGCGCCGCGGGCTTCACGGGTGGCTGGCTCTTCCCGTTGGCGCAGCACTCAACCAATAGAGGGATGACGTCACGAAAGCCGTGAATCAGGCCCACGCGAGCGCCGTTGGTCACGAGGAGGCGTGCGATACCGAGGCGTTACCCACCCGTCGTCTCTCGTCGCCTGAAACTCCAACGCCACTAACGCACCTCCTATCGAACGGGAGCTATGCCGTGATGGTGACGGCTGCCGGGTCCGGCTATAGTCGATGGCACGACCTGGCCATTACCCGATGGCGTGCGGATGTGACGAGTGACGATACGGGCTCGTACATCTTTCTCCGCGATGTCGGGAGTGGCGCGCGCTGGTCGGCGGGGTTTCAGCC
>JALYXJ010000304.1 GCA_030947165.1 Gemmatimonadota bacterium | reverse complement strand
CCACGACACGGAGCATCGCGAAGAAAAGCGCTTCAAAGAAGGCCGTTGCGAAGAAGGGCGCGGCCAAGGGCGCGGCCAAGGGTGCGGCCAAGAAGTCTGCTCCGCGCAGCCGCAAGGAGGCTGCGGTGGCGGAGGAGTATCCTCTCGCCCCCGCCGGCACGACGTCGCTCGTGATCGTCGAGTCGCCCGCCAAGGCGAAGACGATCGGGAAATACCTCGGCCGCGCCTACCGGGTGCGGGCGACGGTGGGCCACATCATGGATCTGCCGGAGAAGAAGCTGGGCATCGACATCGAGCATGGCTTCGAGCCGGAGCTCGTGCCCATCCCGGGAAAGGAAAAGACGATCGCTGATCTGAAGAGCGCGGCGAAGGACTCCAAGGAAGTATTCATCGCTACCGACCCCGATCGTGAGGGCGAAGCGATCGCGTGGCATGTCGCGGAGCAGATCAAACCGAAGCGCGGCCAGCCGGTCGTGCCCATCCGACGCGTGCTGTTCCACGAGATCACCAAGGACGCCGTCAACCTCGCCATCCAGCAGGCGGGCAAGATCGACGACAAGAAGGTGGAAGCGCAGCAAGCTCGCCGGGTCCTCGATCGGCTGGTTGGGTACAAAGCCAGCCCAGTGCTCTGGAAGACGGTGAAGAAGGGCATCTCGGCTGGACGCGTGCAGACCGTCGCGCTACGCCTCATCGTCGAGCGCGAACGCGAGATCCGCGCATTCAAGCCAGTCGAGTACTGGACGGTGGAAGCGCTATTGGAGAAGGCGGGGCAGCGCTTCACCGCCAAGCTGCATCAGATCGACGGCAAGAAGGCGGAGATCCATAGCGAGAGCGAAGCGAGTCGCATTCTCAATGACCTGCGCGGCCGCACGACCTTCGGCGTCACCGACGTCAAGCGTCGCGAGCGTCGCAAGAATCCGTCGGCGCCGTTCACGACCTCCACGCTTCAGCAGGAAGCGGCCAAGAAGCTCTCGTTCGGCTCCAAGCGCACGATGCGCGTGGCGCAAGACCTGTACGAGGGCATCGATATCGGCGTCGAGGGCGCAGTGGGTCTCATCACCTACATGCGTACCGACTCCACGCGCGTGGCCGAGAGTGCCGCAACCCAGGCGCGCGAGTACCTGCGCACGCTGTTCGGCAAGGAGTTCCTGGCCGATCGCATTCAGCTGTACGGCGACGGCAAGGCGAAGAACACCCAGGACGCCCACGAGAGCGTGCGTCCCACCGATCCGACACGCCGCCCGGACGACATTCGCAAGCATTTGAGCCCGGACCAGTACAAGCTCTACCAGCTGATCTGGCAGCGCTTCATGGGCTCACAGATGGCGCCCGCGGTATTCGACACGACCACGGTGGACTTCGACATCGCGGCCAGGGAGCAGCCGCAGATCGGGCGTCGGTCGTACCTGTTCCGCTCCACCGGCAGCATCATCAAGTTCCAGGGCTTCCTTGCCCTGTATCGTGAAGCGCGCGAAGAGGGCGACTCCAAGGCGCTCGAGGACGAGCAGGCGCTGCCGGTGGTCGAGGTCGGCGAGAGTGTGCCGGTGCGCGAGATCACGCCGTCGCAGCACTTCACCGAGCCGCCTCCGCGCTTCTCCGAAGCGAGCCTCGTGAAAGAGCTCGAGCGGCTCGGCATCGGACGTCCGTCCACGTACGCGAGCATCATCAGCGTGCTGGCCGATCGCCGGTACGTGAATCTGGAGCAGCGCCGATTCTTCCCCACCGAGCTTGGCGAGACGGTGGAGAAGGTCATGATCAAGCAGTTTCCCGACATCTTCAACGTCGGCTTCACCTCCGGGATGGAGCTGGAGTTAGATAAGGTTGAGGAGGGTGAGCTCGGCTGGCGTGCCGTGCTCAAGGACTTCTGGGGACCGTTCGACAAGTCGCTCAAGACGGTCGACTCCGCGGCGCTCATCGCGGCAGCGCACGACCTGTCGTCGATCGTCAACGAGCGGTGTCCGGATTGCGGCGGCAAGCTGGAGCCGCGCGGAGGGTTCTTCGGACCGTTCCTCGCCTGCGAGAATCATCCCAAGGCGTGCAAGTACACGCGTCCGCTGAAGGGCGAGAAGGCCAAGCCGAAGATGACCGACATTCCCTGTCATCTCTGCGGCGAGCCGATGGTGGTGCGCCAGGGCCGCAGCGGCGAGTTCCTCGGCTGTAGCACCTTCCCGAAGTGCCGTGGCACGCGCTCCATGCCGACAGGCGTGTTCTGCCCGAAGGACGGCGGCGAGCTCGTCGAGCGTCGCTCCAAGAAGCGCGGCACGGCGTTCTATGCCTGCTCGAACGACACCTGCGACTTCGTCGCCTGGAACAAGCCGGTAGCGGAAACCTGTCCCGAGTGCAGCTACGTAGGCGCCGAGATGAAGTTCACCAAGGCCCGCGGCGATTTCCGGAAGTGTCTGAAGTGCGGAAACGAGTGGGACGTGCCGGCGGCGCCGGAGCCACTCGAGGAAGTGATGGCGGGGTGAGAAAGGCCGTGAGAGCGTGAGAGCGTGAGAGCGTAGGACCGTGACGACAAGGGCTCACCCTGTGTGCC
>JALYXJ010000301.1 GCA_030947165.1 Gemmatimonadota bacterium | reverse complement strand
GACCTGCAGAGTCCGACGGTCGCGCGGCTGCTCGACGCGCGCGCCGAGGGCGGCGGCCCGCTGCTCGTGCACGACGATGGCGTATCGCCGGCCGTCGGCCGTGATGGCGTGCGGGTGATGTCCACCGACCTGCTGATCGAGCAGGGGCGCGCGCTCCGCTGGTCGTCGAGCGCCGGCGAGGAGCACGTGTGGCGCGGCGCCACCGAAACCGGCGTGCTGCGCGAGTTTCTCTCCGACGTGCGCTGGGGTGAGCTCGACGTGCTCCTCGTGGACATGCCGCCGGATGCCGCTCGACTCGCCGACCTCGCGACGCTCGTGCCGCGCCTTACCGGCGCGATTGCCGTTACCATCCCGACGGTGGAATCGGAGCGGTCAGTGGCGCGCGCGCTCGACGCGGCGCACGACGCAGGGGTCAGCGTCCTCGGCCTCGTGGAGAACATGAGCGGCTATGCCTGCCGTACCTGCCACGAGGTGGGACCGCTGTACGAGGGCAATGCCGGCGATCACCTCAGCGTCTCGCACGGCATTCCACTCCTTGCCCGGCTGCCGTTCACCCGCGCCGGGCTCGACGCCGTCGCCGCCGGCCTCTCGCTCGTCGCAGACGCGGTGCTGGCCGCCACCGATCGGAGCCGCCCATGAAGTTCCTCTGCCTCGAATGCGATGCGCAGCTCACCTTCACCGAGCGGCAGCAACCGGGGGACGGCACCTTTGCCGCAGCCTTCGTGTGCCCGCGCTGTGGCCGCCGCATCGCCCTCCTCGCCAATCCGATGGAGACCCAACTCGTCGGATCGCTCGGCGTCCGCATCGGCGGCAGCGAGCTCGACGCAGAGCCGATGGAGCTGACGCGTGCGACCGCCGTCACGCGCGACGACGCCTTCGAGGCGGCGCCGGTCGTTACGGGGACCGCCTTCCACCCCCGGTGGTCCGCCGACGCGCAATTGAGACTCGGCCAGGTGCCGCGCTTCGTGCGCGGGATGGTGAAGAAGATCTACGGCGATTTCGCCGCCGAGCATGGCATCGCCGAGATCACCCCCGACGTGATGGATCGCGCGCGCACCGAGCTCGGGCTGGAGGGCATGTGAGCACGCCTGACCACGAGGAGCGGCAAGTGGGCCAGCTGTGCGTGCGCATCGATCGGACATTGTGCGTCGGCTTCGGCGACTGCGTCACCGCGTCGCCGGAGGCGTTCGTGCTCGGCGACGACGACGTAGTGCTTTTCCTTTCGCCTGAGTCAGTGAATCCCTTACAACTCGTGAAAGCATGCGCCAGTTGTCCGGTGGATGCGATCACGGTGTGCGATCACCTCGGCAACACCCTCGCCCCTTGACAGTCGAGTGACCGGTTCCGATTATCGCTGCGCGCGACGCTGCGCACGTTCGGCATGTTGCACGTGATGGTGGTCGGCAATGACGGGTGTTGGTGCGCGCGCTCACCCTGCGCACCTCCTACTCTGACTCCTAGTCGAGAGCAGCCCTGCAGTACGCCACACTGGCGTCTGATGCGACCCACGCCCGGCCGAGGGCGAAGCCATGCTTCCAAGGGAAATTCTCGCGCCTGTCGACAACTCGCCGCATTCCGGCTGGGCGGTCGATCGTGCCATCGAGCTCTGTCGAATGTCCGGCGGCCGGATCACCGGCAACCACGTCTACGCCGCGCGACTGCACGACGTGCGGTTTCGGCAACTCGAGACGGGCCTGCCGGCGCGCTTTCAGACGACCGAGGAGATCAAGCGGCAGCGCAAGATCCACGACAAGTTGATCGAGAAGGGGCTTCAGCTCATCGCCGACAGCTTCCTCGACGCGCTCGGTCGACGCTGTGACGCAGCCGGGGTGGCGTTCACGCGCCAGCTGCTCGAGGGGATCAACTACGAAGAGATCGTGAAGGAAGTGAACCGGGGGGCGGGGCGCCTCCCGGGGCTGATCGGCTTCGACGCGAATCAGGCCGCCGGATACGACGGCGCCGAGCGCGTCCGCGGCGACGTGCAGCTCGGCGACGATGGCCGCATCGTGGCCGAGGACGAGGACGAGGCCGCGCGATTGGCCGGTTCCACCGGGCGGCAATACGATCTCGTCGCGATTGGCGCGCACGGCCTTGGGCAGCAGCCGTTCAGCCAGCTCGGCGGGGTGGTCGCGCGGGCGCTGCGGCCGATCGAGCGCGACGTGCTGCTCGTCCGCGACGACCGGCCACTGGCGGGCGGGCGCTTCATGGTCTGCGTCGACGGCTCCTCATACTCGTACAAGGCGATGCTCGAGGCGCTCGAGCTGGCACGCGCCTTTGGCGGCTCCCTGTTCGTCTGCAGCGCGTTCGACGTGGAGTACCATCACGTCGTGTTCGGCAACATCAAGGACGTCCTGTCGGTCCAGGCGTCGAAGGTGTTCAAGTTCGAGGAGCAGGAGGAGCTCCACAACAACATCATCGACAAGGGACTGCTCAAGCTCTGCCAGGCGAATCTCAAGCGTGCGGAGGAGATGGCGAAGGAGTTCGCCGACGTACCGCTCACGACGCAGATCCTGGTCGGCAAGCCATTCCAGGTGATCATGCAATGGGCGGAGGAGGTGAAGCCCTCTCTGCTGGTGCTGGCGCGGCATGGTGCGCACCGGATCGACGGCACGGAGCTCGGCTCACAGGCGGAGAATCTCGTGCGCCTGGCGCCGTGCAACGTGCTGATGGTCGGCACGGTCGGGATTCGTCCCGAGGACATCCCGTGGATCGAGGAGGACGGTGTCGCCTCCCTTCCCTGGGCGCCGGACGCCGAGGTGCGGATCCTTCGCGTGCCGCCGTTCGCGCAGGGGATCGCTCGTAAGGCGGTGGAGGAGTTCACGATCGAGCACGGTGGCGATCTGGTGACCAATGCCCGGCTCGACGAAGCGATTCGCAAGCTCCTCCCGACCCACATGCAGCTCATCATGGGGATCGGCACGGCCGAAGAGGTCGCGCTCGCCGAGGTGAAGGCGGAAGAGCAGATGAAGCGGACGCGGATCGAGGGACACGACGACGATCCGGGACCATTCGACGATCAGGTCGAGGTGAAGTGCCCGATCACGGGCCGCGTCGGCAAGCGAGCACGCACCGCGACCGATCCCATTCTATGGACTCACGAGGCCTGGGGGCGACTCCAGCTCGTGCCGCTGATCGCTCGTCCGCTCGCTCGGAACACGGTGGAGCGGTTCAGTCGAGCGCACGAGATCTGGCGCGTCACCACGATGGTGATGGACGAGAACAAGCAGGCGATGATCGAGGCCGACGAGTTCGACATGGACACGATGCTCGTGATGTTCAACGAGCTGCGCGCCAAGCAGATCCGCGCCGAAGCCGAAGGCGGCGGAGATACCTATTCGCCGGAGCTGCGGCGCATGATCGAGGAGGCGAAGGCGGGCGGGATGACGCGTTGCCCCATTCGCGACGTGGAGGCAAAGGCGGCGCAGTGTCCGGTGGACTTCAAGACGGTGTCGCCGGCGGCGGCCAAGGAGGCGGTGGAAGCGTTGATGAAGGGGTGAGGGGAGGGGGTGCTGATCACGCGGTGAGGTGCAGGTCCTTCGGTCGCGTCGCTTCCTCAGGACGACATCCCCTGTCGGCCTGAGCGCAGCGAAGGACCTGCACCTACTCAATGAGCGAGGCCACATGGGGCATTCGCGGTAGAGTCAGCGGCGCATCCCTTCGCGCCGTCACAGGCGCGCGACGACCACGTTCCCCACGTGATCGCCTGGAATCTCACGCGCCGCTGCAATCTGGAGTGCGCCCACTGCTACATCTCGGCCGGCCCGCACGAGAGTGCGGACTCCGACCTGCGCACCGACGAGTGCCTTCGCGTCGCCGGTGAGATTCTGGCGGTGAACCCCGCCCCGCTGTTCATCCTCTCGGGCGGCGAGCCCCTGCTTCGCAACGATCTCGAGACGATCGCGTCGTTTGCGTCCAGTCGCGGCGCGACGGTGGTGGTGGGCACCAACGGTACGCTGCTCACGGACGAGCGCATCGAGTCGCTCCAGGCGGCCGGCGTGACTGGCGTGGCTGTGAGCATCGATTCCCTGGATGCTCAGCGGCACGACGCATTCCGACACGGGCCCGGTGCATTCCAGGCCACGGCCGCCGCGATTGCGCGCCTGCGTGCGCACCGCCTCGACTTCATCGTGCAGACGATGGTCACGCGCCGGACTCGGGACGAGCTCCGACAGCTGGTGACGTGGGCAGCCGAGCAGGGTGCGGTCTCGTTCAACGCATACTTCCTCGTGGCGACGGGACGGGGCGCTCGCCTGACCGACCTCACGCCCGACGAATACGAGAGCGCCCTTGCCGAGCTGGTCGCGCTCCACCGCGACCAGCTCGGGCGCATGATGGTGCGCGCGAAATGTGCCCCGCACTTCATGCGACTGGTGCACCAGCTCGCGCCGGATTCGCCGCTCGCCGACTATGCGACGCGTTGTCCCTGTGGCACCCAATACTGCCGGATCACGCCCGATGGGCAGCTGACGCCCTGCCCCTACATCCCCACCTCGGCCGGCGACCTCCGAGCGCAGAGCTTCGCGGATATCTGGCGCGAGGCACCCTTGTTTCGCGAGCTGCGGGACGGAGATGGGCTGAGCGGGCGATGCGGACGATGTGAGTATCGCGCCGTGTGCGGCGGCTGCCGCGCGCGCGCGCTCGCCCTCACGGGCGACATGCTCGCCGAAGATCCATCCTGCGTCCACGAGCCGGTGGCCGGCGCGCCGCTGGTCGCACCGCCGCGCACTGCTGCATACGGCA
>JALYXJ010000281.1 GCA_030947165.1 Gemmatimonadota bacterium | reverse complement strand
CCCCGCTTTCGTGACTCGACCCCCGACCCACTACTCGCAACCGAAGACAGACGACGCAGTTGCCCGAACGCCGATCGAGCCGGGGATGGGTTGTCCAGTGGAGGACTCAGTACTCCACCCCAACACTGGAATACGGCGGAGCTTGCATCGCGCACCCATGTGCTCTGTGTTGAGTCGTCCAGTAACGGCTCCTGAGTCGAGTCGGCCGCTACTACTCGTCCTTCACTCGCTTGATCGCCCGCAGGCTGACCTCTGACGTGTTCCGCATGACTCGCCCATACCCCGTCACGCGAAGTCTCGCGGCCGCCTGAGCCATCCAGTCGTCGTCCAGTGCCTGGACGTCGCGCAGGTCGAGCATGCTGATCACGAACAGCACGGTCACGAGGATCGCGGACACCACGCACCACATGCAGATGGCGTGGATGACGAACAGCTCGAGGTAGGTGAGCCAGACCGAGAACAGCACCCCGCTGCCCGTCATGAGCACGAGGGCGTGGGACAGGCGCCGGCTGTCGGCCATCGCGTCGGTCAAGCCATAGAGCGACACGGCCAGCACGACGATGTAGAACATGACGCCCCACGTCGCGACGGGGAAGCCGAGCAGCGAGGCCCAGCGCGACGTCTGCACGGTCTCGCACGAGCCCACGGCGCAGACCAGCGTCCCGATGTAGCCGAGCTTGTACAGCGTGAGGTACAGGGCGACGAATACTCCGGCCAGCGACACGAGCGCCGCGAGCATTCGCTTGTTCACCGCGCGTTCCCCGCCGCGGCCGTGGAGTCCTTGCGTGACGGCGCGCTCTTCGCCAACGAGTCGACGAATTGCTTGAACCGGTCGTACGGCAGCGCTCCGGGCACCATCTTGTCGCCGAAGACGAACGTCGGCGTCGAAGGAACCTGGCGTCGCTCTGCTTCAGCCAGATTCGCCTGGATCTGCGGGCGATGCGTCTCCGAGTCCATGCAGTTGCCATACTTCGTCATGTCGAGCCCGATGCCCTTCGCGAGGTCCCCGATGGGTCCGCGTGGGCGGCTCGTCGTTTCGCCGTTCCACCGGTCCTGATTGGCGAACAGCGCGTCGTGCATCTCCCAGAACTTGCCCTGGTCGTTCGCGCACGCCGCGGCGAGCGATGCGTCCCAGGTGTTCTTGTGCATGCGCAGCGGGAAGTCGATGAAGCGCATCCGGATCTGCCCCGTGTTGATCAGCCGCGCAACCACGTCGGGCTCCGTGACCGTGGCGAATTGGCCGCACGACGGACACTCGAAGTCGCCGAACTCGATGACCTCGATCGGCGCCGCCGGTGAGCCGCGGACGTAGCCCTCGGCCTTCATTGGCGGGAGGCTCGGATCCACCCGCACCGCCTCCGCCTTGGGGCGCGATGCCACCCAGCTCAACGTGCCGATCCCGAGCAGCGACACCACGCCCAGCGCCATCCAGAAGCCCCGCCCCGGACCGCTGCGCTTGACGCTCGTTACCACTCCGGGGCGTCGTCCCCCCCGTCCTCCGTCCACTCCCTTTTTTGCCATGTTCCTCCGCCCTGCTCGGCTTGCTTGATCGCGTCGTCGACGATGCGGCGATTGTCTGCCACTTCGGGGGTGTCGTAGGTGGCGCGGACTTCGTAGTGAAAGAGCTCGCTCTTCACGTCGCCGATCAACCGCGTCAGCTCGGCCGGATTCGCCAACAGGCGTCCCTCGGCGTCGAGCTGGCGGATGCGCTCGGCGAGCGCGCGAAGCAGTCCTTCGAGATTACGGGCGCGCCCGTCGTCGTACGTCTGGTCCGACATGCTGCCGTCGGGTCGGGGATGTGGAGGACGGCATGGGCAGCGCCACGCGCGTGAATTGACGCTGCCAAGGCGGCGCCTGCTGGTAAGCTAGAGTGGTACGCATGACGCAAGCAACTGGTGCCTTCGGGGCCGGCTCGGCGGCGCGGTGCGTGCATCGTCCCTGGACGGCCTTGACCCGCGTGGTGCCTGCGACCAGCATGCACCGGCTGCGCCGGTCCCGCACGGCTCCGCACCGCCCGCATACGAAGAGGAGGCTCCAATCGACGCCGATCTGTTGCGCATCCCGGTAGGGCCGGGCTCCATTCACGTGGAGCGCTATGGTCATGGGGGAGCGCCCATCGTCCTCCTGCACGGGTTCGGCACGTCCAGCTTCGTGTGGCGCGACGTAGCGCCCGAGATCGCCCTCGCGAACCGTACCGCCTTCGCCATCGACCTGTTCGGCTATGGCGAGTCCGATCGTCCCTTCGACGCTGACTTCGGCATCGCGTCACAGGCCGAGCTGGTGGACCGCGCCCTCACGGCGCTCCGTCTGCCCAAGGCGACCGTGGTGGGGCTCGATCTCGGCGGCGCGGTTGCGCTTCGGCTCGCCGCGAGCCGCCCCGAGCGGGTCGAGCGGCTCTTCCTCGTGAACCCGATCGCTCTCGACGAGGTCCCGGCGGGCGACGTGACCGCGCTGCAACGGAATACGGCCCGCTTCGCGCTGCGCGCCTCGCGCGGCATTCTCGGCGCCGCTCCGATGCTCGGAGAGGTGCTGCGCCGGAGCGTAGCCGACGAAAGTCACATGCCGGACAAGCTCGTGGCCCGCTACCTTGCGCCGTACGTCGGGGCCGAGGGGCTCAACCATCTGCTGCTGCTCGCCCGCTCGATCGACGACGAGGACATGGAGGACGCGGAGTTAGGGTCGCTTCCACAGCCGGCCATGATCATCTGGGGGGAGAAGGATCCCTGGGTGGACCCGGGCTTCCCGCAGAAGCTGGCCGACACCCTGCCCGGCAGCCGGCTCGTGCGCCTGCCTGGCGTGGGTCGTCTGGTGCCGGAAGAGGCCCCTGAGGAGCTCGTGAGCCTGCTCCTCGAATTCATCGGTGCGGCGGCGCTGCAGGACTGATTCTTGACTGTCGTCACTGGGAGAAAGCTCGCTGATCGATTATATTGATACTCTAGTCAATTCACACTTTTTCCGAATACATGGCCAAGCCACCGAGAAATACAGGAGCACGTCGTCACGCAGGTCCCGCGGAGCCCTCGCCGTTCGAGCAGGCACGCGACGAGCTGTTTCAGCACATCATGCGTTGTGGCGTCGTCGGCGCGGAGCCCGAGCACGTCGAGGACTGGTTCGCCGAAACGATCAAGTACATGACCGACCGGTTCCCCGAGCTGAGCGAGCAGCAGATCGGCGAGCTGAAGACCTTGGGCCTCCGCTTCGCGCAGCCGCCCAAGACCCGCACCGAGTCCGACGCCGCTTCGGCCGCGTAGTACGCTCGACGCAAGTGCAACACGATCACACGCCTCCGGATCCCGGAGGCGTTTGCGTTACCACCCCCTGGTAGTTACTTCCGGCGCAGATCAGCGCGCACGCAGCGTTCCTCGTCGCAGCATGATTCCCGCCCGTGCGCCGCCGCCGAGCCCCACCTGTAGCGCCGGCACCCACCCGCTCGACCACCGCGCCCCCTCCACGTCGACCGCCGCGAGCAGCACCGGTCGCACATGATCCCCCGGCTCGGCACGCACTCCGATCCCGCCGCCCAACGAGAGGCCATACCTGCTCTGACGAAATGGATCGAGGAGAAAGCGCGTCAGCAGGTCTGCACGCGCATCCGCCCGTGAGCGCGAGCCCCCGCCCTCGCCGAGGCGCACGCCGACCGCGCCGTCGAGTCCCAGGCGCACGTAATAGCCGAAGGGGATCTGCACCCCTGCGCCGATCTGCGCGGCGGACTGACGCCCGAACAGGACGTCGGCGCGCAGCTCGGGCATCACCCCCGGACTCGAGACCTCCTGCCCGCGCACCGAGACGGCCATGCCGGCGATCAGGGCGGCCGCTCCTGCGAGCGCGGCGGCGCGGTTCACCTCGCGCGGGCGCGCCAGAGCGCGAGGGTATAGTCGGCGATCGACACCACGGAGACGAACGCGATCGCCGCCAGCAGCGGCCGCACAGCCGCCGGGTGGACGAGCACCGCGGCCAGCGCGATCAGCTGCAGCACGGTGACTACCTTGCCCATGAGCCGCGCCTGGAATTGCACCGCTCGCAGCCACGGAACCAGACGCGCCACCAGAAATCCCACCGCGGTTGCGACGTCGCGCATGAGCAGGACGAGACAGCCCCAGACGCTCAGGCTGCCGGTGAACAGGAACGTCGCCGTCACAGTGAGGACGAACACGCGATCGGCGATCGGATCGAGCAGGGCACCCCACCGCGATGTGGCGTTCGCGCGACGGGCGAGCCACCCATCCAGGAAATCCGTGATCGCCGCCGCTCCAATCAGGCCTACGCGTGCCTCGGTCTCACCGGCCGCCACGAACCCCGCCGCCAGCACGAGCCGCGAGCAGGAGAGCAGGTTCGGGAGCCTGAGGAGAGTGAGCCGGGGGGTCATCGCGGGAATGATAACGGGCCGCCCCACCTTCCCGCCGCCCGGGCGCTGGCCCACCTTCCTTTGGATGGCTGCCCGAGCTCGGCGCCGATGGCCCGGTCCTCGCTTCACAAGCCGCCTCGAGTGCCTCGACTGCTTCAATCCCACGATGACCGACTTCGCCCACGCGACCTCGTGACGGGGTCCGATCCCCTCACGCACGTGAGCGCCAATCTCTCGGGCGTCGCCTCCGGCCCGTTGCGGGATGCGCCGTTGCTCAGCGGCCTCCTCATTGCCGCAGCAGGTGCCGCGGGGCTGACGGCGGTCGGGGCTCCACTCATTCGCGTCGCTCCGACCGGCGGCGTGTCGGCCGTGCTCCTCCTCGACCCCTGTCATGTGAGCATTCATTCGTTCCCCGACCGCGGGCTCGCGCTCGTGGACGTCCTCGCCCGCGACACCTCCGGCGCGAAGACGGCGCTCGACGTGTTCGTGCGCCGCCTCGCCCCCACCGCCGTCGACAGCGACGTCAGGGCTCGGGGCTGATGTTGGGGACTTTCCTGCCGCTGCTGCAGCTCCTGCTCGTCGCCATCGTCCTGATCTGGAACGTGGTGCTCGCCGCACGCATCGCACAGGTGAGGACGTTGCCGCGCGCCTTCGTCGGCCTGTCGGCCCTCGCCGGCTTCCTCGTCGTGCCCGCGCTGTTGATCCACCTCGCCACCACGAGCAGCATCACGGGCCGTGCGCTCCTCGAGGTGGACTGGATCTGGCCGTTCACCGTGGTGCTGTTCGCCATCCAGGCGCTGTATGCGGCGGTGCGTCGGTTGGTGAACCCGTTCCTCGGGTTCTTCATCGCCGCCTACGACGTCCTGATCGCCGTGGATGCGGTGTTGCGGTTTGTCGCGTCGCGCGGCACGCCGCTGCCCGGCGTCGCGCTCATCTTCCTCGCCGCCACGACGGCCACCTTCGCCTTCGTCACGCAGTCGCCGCTCATCCTCGGCTCGCCGTTCTTCTTCTTCACGCCGATGATCGCGCCGGCGTTTCCCGCCCTGCGCCGCTCGGCGGCCACCTTCCGCCTCGGGCTGGCGCTCGTCGCAGGGCTCTATCTCATCATCTTCGTCACGCGCATCACCCCCGCCGACCAGGCCGTGAACTCGTACGGCATCCACGATCCCGGCGTCGAGCGGCTCCAGGAGCGCCCCAAAGGCGACTTCGAGGTGGGACTCAAGGTTTTCGAGGACATGGAAGGGCCGCCGGCAACGCTCGCCGTGCGCAATGATCTCGCGCTCGCCGACACGATGGGTGTGGCGGCGGTGAACGTGGTCATCGTTCCCGAGGCCATGGACCGAGCCGCGCTCGATTCGCTCGCGCGCGTGCTCGAGACCGTGCGCAGCGACAGCACGGTGGTCGTCGTGACGCTCGGCTACGCGAGCAAGCTCGTCCCGCTGCCCGGCCGTACGTTCAACGACGTGCAGCGCCTGCGCACGATCGACGAGATCATGCGTCGGCTGAGACCCGACATCCTCATCCCCGCGCAGGACCCGTACGACGCCGGGACGCGCGCCGCCGGCGCTCATCCGCCGGAGTACTGGGAGAGCTTCCTCACCCGCGCCGCCGAGATCGTCAAGCGCGTTCGCCCGCGCACGAAGATCGGTGTGTCGGCGTCCGCGTACGACCGCCGCGACAGCACGCTGTACGCCTGGGCCGTGGGGCGCGGCTCGCCAGTGGACGTGGTGGGGTTCACGCTCTTTCCTTCGCCCGGTGGCGTGAAGACCCTCGACGCGGCGCGCGGCGCCGCCGACCGCTGGATGCAGGCGACGCCGTCGACCAAGGAGCACTGGGTGTTCGCGACCGGGGGCTACCCTGAGGCGCACGGCGAGGCGAGCCAGGAGCGCGCCGTGTGGGCGGCGCTCGCCTGGGCCACCAGCAAGCCGCAGATCAAGGGCCTCATCGTGAACGAGGCCGGCGATTACGGCGTGATCCGCGGGCTGCGCGCCGCCGACGGACATCTGCGGCGCGTGACGTTCGCGGTGATGCGGGCGATGAAGGGACTCCGCGAGTCGGCGGCGCCGGACTCCACACCTGCTGCGCTCACCGTCCAGAAGCGAGTGGGGGGGTAAATGTCGGCGTACGGCGCGCGGCGTGTCGTGACGGGGCCTGCGTACGGCGTGCGGCGTGCGTGAGGGGCGTGC